>JAGAWN010000077.1 GCA_017941355.1 Ruminiclostridium sp.
CTTCAATTCCGCAAGGGACAAGGTATCATTTGGAATGTAATATGCATTCTCCTTGCTTTTCCGCGTCTTAACAATATTTATCCCGTTATCGGCAAGGAAGTCCATATCCTGATATAAAGTCTTTCGATCACATTTAGCGCCTACGCTTCTCAGATATTCAAGTATCTCATTAGTGGACTTTGGCTCTTCCTCAGAAGACTCAGTGCGAAGGAAATCTATGACCTTGACAAGCTTTATTTTAATATTGTTATCGCGCATATACCCTCCGAAGCATAAAATAATACTATTATATTATAGCACTCTCAGCATCATTTGTCAATGCTTTGGTGTCTGATTTTGCAGACAGCAATAAACAAAAATATTTATTATTAATATATCAATTCACCACATTTATTTGTAAAAGAATCAATAAGCTGTAGTAATTTTAGCGAAACCATTATCACATTATACCATTTGTATTATTCATTAACCAAATAACAATTTTGCCATATTGAAAACTTTTGCGAGTTTTGCAAAAGTTTTCAATCAAATCCATAACCGTCTTGACTAATCTCCCGCAAGATGCTATACTTGAAACATTGAGAGGTGTTTCTATGAACTACATCACAGTCGCTCAGGCGGCTGAAAAATGGGGGATATCCGAGCGGCGAGTGCGCGACTACTGTGCCAACGGGAGAGTCACGGGCGCTCGTATAACGGGCAACAAGTGGGTGCTGCCCGAAACCGCTGAACAGCCTGAACGCAAAAACTCCGGCAAGATAATCAGACCGCTCACAGACGCTCTCTCCGAGGCTGTCATGACGGGCATATCAAACAGCGTTTACGAATATGTCAAGGTGAATTTCACCTATCATTCCGTGGCAACAGACGGCATCTCCGTCACTCTTAAACAGGTGCAAAAGGGCTTTGCGGATCGCAAATTCAACTTGCTGCTGCCTGACATCAATACTGACGACACGCTTACAGCCGCAAATCATTTTCTTTGCATCGACAAGGTCATTGAGGAATACCGCAAACCATTGAGCGTTGATATGGTCAGAGAGCTGCACAGCGCTCTCGGGATAATGACCGAAAGATATCAAAAAAACACCCGTTCTTACGACGGCTACCGCACATTCGACTGCAAGGTCGGAAATCGGAAAGCGACTGCCCCGGAGCGGATATACAAGGAACTTCCAGCGCTTATTGAACAGTACGAAAGCAAAGAAATAATAACACTGGAGGATATTCTCGACTTTCATTATCGGTTCGAGCGTATCCGCCCGTTCGCCGAGAACAACGGTCTGATCGGCAGGCTGCTGATCTTCAAGGAATGTCTGCGGAACAGCATCACACCGTTCATCATTGACATCTCCGACAGGCAGAGATACTTTGACGGTTTGGACAAATGGGAGCGTGACCGCCGTGAGCTTATCGACCTTTGTCTCGACGCGCAGGTGAATTTCAGTGGTTTTATTAAAATATAATATCACTTATGGGGTTTAACTAATAATAAGTATTCTTCCATTAGACCCGCAAAATGGAGCGGAGCAGGAAGATGGACAGATCTGTTAGTTTCCGGCATAACTTCTCTTAAATAATTGGCATAAGCTGCCCACTGTTCCGCGTCATCCCCAATTTGTAATTGTATGGGATAATATTCGACCAGACTGCATTCATCAAAATTCATTGACGGTTTATCAAATTTCGATATCTTGTAGCTTAATGTATATTCGCGGGTATTCGGGCGGCTTTCTAACCCCCAGAATACATCTTTGCAGCAATAAACCCCGCTTGAAGACACATTATCTCCCTCACTGTTCAATTCAGTATAATAATCGGGAACTTCATGCGTGCTTATATTGTCGCGTACTCGTATGATCCTTACGCCTGTTTCACAGAAAGATTTCATATCAGAGAGCGTTTTCGTTCCGATCTCGATTTTTTCCGGAACATAACGCTCTTTGTTATCATATTCGGAGATTTTTTTATCTGTCAATCCGTACCATTGTAAACGTGTGATACCGTTTGCCTGTACCAACAGCAGCGCGGGCTCTTCACGATAAAGGCTACGAAGTCCCAGCAGCTTCGTGCGAAAGCCGCCTCTCGCAGCGTCGTTACATTTCTGAACAAAGTCTTTTTCTCTTGACACTTTTGATAATTCTATGAGTGCATCAGGATATGATAAATGACGCTTTTCAAACAGGTCGCAATCAACGGTGATGATTCCTTTTTTTACATTGTATGTTACATATATCGGAAGAAACCGGGCAACATCTCTCGCAAGCTTTGATCTTTCGGCCCACAGCGGCTTCATTTGATGCATAACATACATTCCGACCGTATCTGCATCAAATGCAAGGTTATTTTTCATATTTCTTTTTTCAAAAAACTCTGTATAACCAAATTGTCGGAGCAGATCCCTTACCGCACCTTCAACTCTGTGTTCGGAAGGCTCAGGATCGTCATTGCCAACCTGTGATCCGTCGGGAGTGATGAACTGTGTGATCCGGTTCGTATCCGCAAAACCTGCCCGTAATGCGTGTTTGGGATCACCGGCAACGTTTTCGGAATTCGGAAGAATAATTATCGCTCCCGTAATTTCATCAGATGCAGGGATCATTCTTTTGATCTGATCGATTTTCTGACAGTGCGATACGAAAGAGCTGTCACACATCATATCTCCCAATGTTCCGAGTTCTTTTTTTACGATCTTCACAGGGAATATTGACTGATATTCATTTTCGCCAATATATTCGTAAAACTTATCTGTAAGCTTGTCCGCCAGATCGGAATCGGATGCGTGTCCATATATCTCAACACACAGTCCTGACAAACCTGTACAAAGTTTTAACCGTTCACGCCGGACTTTGAAAAATTCTTCCGACTTCATTTCTTTTTTACAGTGAATTACCTTCGATTGTGTTATTGGTCTGGCAGGTTCCGCATTATATGCAAAACCGCTCATCAGCTTGCTCAGCTGCGTGAATAACAAACACTTGTCTTTGACCGGGATACCTGTTCCGACGCGATTTTTTGTAAACTCCATACCGTTTTTGAACGGCAGAAGTATCTGAGGATCCGACTGCTCCGACAGGTATTTTTCAGGATGACAAAGCACATCCTCGGCTGATGGCAACATCTTCGGATCATACAGATCATAACACTTTCGCTCTGCTTGATCCCAACGGTGTATATATTTTTCTTTATCATCAACAGTTTCTTTAACGGCTTTATGCAGGATCGTTATTATTCGGTATTTGTTTTTTCCTGTTTTTACATAAGAATGGATATTATCCGAAAGAAATATATTATCCTTTCTTACACTTGAAATAAATCTTTTTACAGAACAATCTATCAGCAGCATACAGGCACGTTCAGGAGGCGTTGTCTGGACTGAAAGCTGTAATCCTATCGCGTAACGATCTCCGGTTTTTTCATCGACGAGGGGTTGACTCATCAACTTCTTCTGATCACAGACCGAAAAGGTAAGCTCATGCCCCGCAGCATCGATCGTTTTACCGTTCAGAGCGTCCGCAGCATAAAGCGCAAATGCATTGAACGCGTAATCTGTCATAGCACGGCCTTCGCTGTCAAATAAAACAACATCTTCTTCACTCAAGCCTTTATCGAGCAAGCTCGGTTCAACAAGCGTTAAAAACTCATCAACGAGTTTGTCTGTTTCGGGGGTTTTATTAAAGTGATCTGAATATTCCGCCGCAGCCCATATCTGTATAATCTCGCATATTTTCTCAGTATCGGGTTTTCTCAGAGAAACAAACCACTTGCTGTCATCGGATCCTTTCTTTAAAGGCCCGATCATTACCACATCATCCAGCCAGCCGTTCAGATAACCATATAAAACATTTGTTTTAAGATTATACATAGTATTGAATTTAGGATCAACCGAAAGCTGCAGTTCTGTCATGATCTCCTTCCACTTTTCGGGGAATGCAAGGAAATACAGCTTAAACGGAATATTCGTCTTCGGGATCATAGCCATCGGATATATCGGTGTAGACATTATTGTTCACTCCTCTCATAAACGCCTCATAAAAAGGTTCATACAGTGTTTTTGCTATCTCGCCAGATCTCTCGTCTTTCATCATTTGCTCCAGATAATTTCTCAGTTCATTCAGACAATCATATCCATCGGGATAGTCCGGAGATGTGCGAAATGCGCCGTCGGCAAAATAAACTCTCGGCGCGGGCTTATCCTCGTCGGTTATTCTGGCAAGTCTTCCGAAGATCTGCAATATTAGGATAAATAAGCTTGCGGTAACATCGCGTTTCATCACATCATTCAGATATGTCAGAAATTTCTTTGATTGCTCCTCCAGTTCGTGCCATTTTATAGCTGCAAAACGGCGTATTTCTTTTGATTTGATATATGGATCCCGATATTGCTCCGAACAAAAGCGCTGTTCAATAATTCCGTTCAATTTGGCGCATTTTGACGATATTTCATCCGGCACAGCCATTGGACGAACAAGGAAGAAAACGCTGCCAAAAACAGAATGTCCGTTCTCATCAACTATGTTGTATCCGCGCTCGATCGCCTGTGCAGGAGCAACAAGTATCCTTGCCGGATGCGAACCGAACCGTCCGACATCACCGCGCAATATCATCGTTTCTTCGTTTATTTCATTTACGTCCGTTTTGCGCGCCATACAAGCGGCTATCTTTCTGGCAAGCTGCCTGTTCAGATAATTCATAGCAGCTCCGGCTTCGGTATAGCTGTTTACGATCATAAGTATCTTGCTGTCGCTTTTGAGTTCCGCTTCAACAGGATCGATTATTTTCCTGATCACTTCCTGTAAATGCTCTTCACGTTCATTTTGTCCGCCGCCCGAGACCTTGATACAGGTGTTCAGTTCTGTTATCTCTGTTCGGGACAGTTTTTCACGCTTCCACTTCTCCGCCTCCAGAAGATACTGCACAGGAACATTAACATGGTATTCAAGACAGCCCTCCGCCCAGCTTGAACCCGATAACAGCAAAACATGCGGACCAGCCGGCTTTCCGTTTTCAGTCATCCGAAGCCACGGCATCCTGTTCATCAGTGCTCTGCCGAACGAATACTGCCTGTAAAGCTGTAATCCTTTCTTCCGATCGTTTTTCATTCCGAACAGATTACCCATAGCAGCCGACGGAAGCAGTTTTTGCTGCGCCGTAAATCTTGCCTGCAAAAAATTGAACAGAGCCATTTCAGATTTTTGTTCTTCCGTTAAAAAAGAATATGCTTCATCAAGAGAACGTACATATCTGTCAAATCTTGTCACTCTGAGATACAGTTTAATATTGTACAGCAATTCATCATCATATTTACACTCATTTTCTTCTAACCACTTTTTCAGACGCTCTGTGAATTTACGGTCGTATTCATATCTGTCGGCAAAATCAAACACCGTATCCAGCCCATCGTCTTTCGGTTCGTCCATTGCCGTTTCAAGCATCTCCAACACTCCCGGCGGCATCGGATGTTTACCTTTTTCACTGTCTTCACACAACCGCAGATATAGAGTCATTGCCGAGAATGTACTTTGTAGCATCTTTGTCCATTCCCCAGCATAGGACTGAATACTTTCTCTCACGGTCTGAGCAACAGCAAACGACTGCAAGCGCAGCACCGAATACAGTCGGGCGTTCTCTCCCATCTCATCGATATCCTCCGGATTAAGTTTCATATCATTCGCACAAAAATCAGAACTTTTCTGTACGAATTCGGAAAAATCGGTAGAAGGAGTAAAGAATTCATCAAGAGTCTTCTGAACTTTGTCACATTCATCGAACATTACCAGATCGGCTTGTTCAAGCACATACTCAAGGAACAGTCTGTTTTTGCCGGGTATTCTTGCAGCAGTCAGGCCCTGAACTGTGGTGATTATAACATCTGCGGCAAACACATCTCTGTACATCTTGGTCGTGGGGCATATATCAATATATGGGCAGGTGTACTGCTTCCCGTCTCTTTTCAGTTCACGGCAAGGTTCGGTCCCGTATCTTATCGTTTTATCTCCGGTATCGGCCATGCCCGCGATCATACAAGGTGTTGTCAGATATTCGGAGTAAACAGGTTCAAGATACTTAGATCCTGATTTCGCCACCTGATAAATGTATTTCTCCCGTTCGTTGCGTCCTATCAAAGGTGTAACATTCATATTGAATTTACGAAAATACGAATACATATGTAAAGTATCTGCGACTGTATCCAATACGATCACTATCTTTTTATGCTGTTTCGACAGGCAGAAAGATAAGACTTTCATCAGTGTGGATTTGCCTGCGCCTACCATACCGACCATATTCACCACATCGTGTATTTTAATCTCTTCGGCTGCAACAACTTGATCGTCTTTTACCGTTTTTATTGTATTTTTCTTCAGAGTTTCATAACAATGATCGGAATGATCGATCTGACGCATTTCCTCTGCCGAACGCAACAACTCTTCTATTGATATTGTGATGTCGGGACGTACCGATCTTGATTCCGGATATTCAGTAAACATTGTTTTATGAGAACCAATTTTCACCTCCGCCCAAGGAACGTCTTTATTGCCCAACCAGAATCGATACTTTCCTTCCTTGGCAAAGTTTGTATTGTGGTTTTCCCGATAATTCCTTATATGATCGAGATATATTTCTGCGCGCTCCGTTTCGATCGACATTTTATTGTTTCTTATAAGTTTCAGCTGTTTTTTACCGTCTGCGATCTGCTCCTCGAATTCATATAACCGTAGTTCCGACGGAACATTATTACGATATTTTTCAATAAGCTGTACCCATCTGTGTTTTGAGCTGCAGTAGCGCAGACATACATGAGCTTTTTGCAGAAACGCCGTTTCTTCTGTTTCATTTATGTTTCCGATCACCGAGTAATTATGAAGAAGTAAAAAAGCTTCATACGCATCTCCGTTCACTGTGTATTTCTCAAATACTGCAAGTGTCATCTCGGTGTAGATCAGATCGTTCAGATCTGTTCCTGTTGGAAGATAATTTTTTATGGTTGACTTTACAGACTCAAGAGTTGTCATTTTCAGCCTCCTTTTTTATCATTCGAAAAAGCTCACGGTCGGTTATACATCTTACGGTTTCAGTCGGTAGAACAGCATTGCATATATCACAGTAATCTTTACGCTCCTGTTTTCTTTTCTCGGGTATAACAAAGAATCTCTTAGCTGCGGGAACCGATGCAAACGCTCTGTCTGATCTTACAGATTCGGCCAGAGCATATGGATTAAGGTGTGTTTTGGCATCTACTGCCCATATTTCTTCGTTCTTAAAAATGATCTTGATATCATAGCGGTCTCTTTCCGGCCAAAGGGCTGTTTTACAGCCATATTTCTCAGCACGCGCTTTAATATCGAGTTCCAATTTACCCGGAAGACACATATACCTCATTACGCCGTGTTTCAGACGCATATTATCAGTAACATCCAGTTTTTCAAGATGTTCAATGTCAGGGTGCTCTTCCGTACAACTGCGATTGCAGCAATAAGTCTGAACCCCATAAAGCCTCATCGTCCAGCCGCATTTCGGGCATCTGTAACTATCGCTCGGAATATCCTCATAAGCTTCTTTGATAATATTCCATATATCGGGATTTCCGCACTTCATTTTGTATTTTCTTATTTCTTTCTCACTGCAAATCGGATGCTCAACAATGAATTTTCGTACAGAGGTATATTGATCGGGGTCGAGCATCTTCATCATTTGATAGATATGTTTCTGGGTCAGAGCATTAAACATATCATTTTCTGTATTGTCGTTAAGATCAGCACATTCATCCGTAATATAGAATGTTTGGTTTTCACCCAAAATAACAAGCGCACCCGTCTGAAACAGTTGATATTTTGATATTTTTTCTGTAAATTCTTTTTTCCAGCCGGCAAACCATTCTTTGACCGGTTTTGCCGCATAATCTGTAATAAATGCCGCTTCGTGCAGTCCGGATAAAACATCTTTCTGACCGTTCTTAAGCGCAAGCGCCGCAAACATATTTATCCCATACGAAAGATAGCTGCTGTATGGATACTTGTCTGTACACTGTTCCTTTTCGTACAGACCAACCGCAATCGAATACAACATACGATCAAATCCTAATTCTTCCATATAATTACCTCCGAAAATAATAAAAGCGTTTCCCGAAAAATATCAGAAAACGCTGTATTGTCTACAGAACGGATCTAAACACAATGCTAAAAACCAAGTATATTTTGATCCCATAATATGATATTTTTCGTGTACAGCTATAGAATATCATATTATCCGGTTTTTGTCAATACCAAAATTAAAAATATATTTTTTTCACAAATTATTTATATGGATTTTATAAATATTGACAAACGACCTTTGGATTTGCTCCAAAGGTCGTTATGTTATCGGCTAGTTTTGATCGTATTTGTTATCATTCAGTTCGGCTTCTATCTCCTCAATAGTAGGCAGCGAGCCTTTGAAATCCTCGGGTATCAGCTTTGACAACTCATAGCTTGATACTCCGAGCGGCTGAGAAGTTGATTCAAGGGCATACTGCGCTTCAACCTTATCCATAGACTTGCAGACAAGTAATCCAACAGCCGGATTCTGCCAGTCCTCCTTGAGCTGATGATTCACTGCCACCACATAAGTTCCAAGCTGCCCGGCGAAGGACGGATCAAATTTTGTAACCTTAACTTCAAGCGCCACATAACATTTCAGTTTTATATTGAAAAACAGCATATCAATGAAGTTCTCTGTTTCTCCGATCTCAATGCGGTATTCACGCCCGACGAACGAAAATCCGTTGCCGAGTTCGAGCAGGAATCGTGTGATATTATCCATAAGAGCGTCTTTCAGCTCTTTTTCGTTGTATCTCTCCGTCAGTGTGAGGAAATCGAAGTTATACGGGTCTTTTGTTATAGCCTGTGCAAGATCGCCCTGAACAGCGGGAAGTGTGTGCTTGAAATTTGTAACAGCCTTGCCTTCTCTTTCGTAAAGATCGGTGTCGAGAAAATTCAGCAGCACAGCCCTCGACCAGTTGTTTTCGATAACTTTGTTGACATAGAAAAGGGCTTTTTGTTGATCGCTGCGGCACTTATCAATAATGATTTTATGATGTCCCCACGGTATAAGAAAAATATTTTTATAATCATCAGAATTTGCGACAACCTGGGGCATATTCTCATTTTCAAAATTTGCCCCAAGTTGGGGCAAATTTTCCGTCAGCGGATAAAGCTCATAAAATCGCCACATATATCGTAAATTTGTTTCGGAAAATGAATTTGAATTGGGAAATATTTCCTTTAAATCAGTACTGAGTTTCTTATAAAAGCCAGAACCGTATTTTGCGTTGAGCTCCATTCTTGAAATATCTCTGCCGATAGACCAGTAAAATTGAAGCATTTCGCTGTTGACACGGACAGCCGCTTTTATCTGCGAGCATCTGAACCTGTCGGAAAGCTCGCTGAGCCACTTTTTGTAATTATCATCGACTTGTATGATATTTTTCACTGCAATTCTCTCCTTATTCTGATCCGATCAGACCTTACCATAATGTCATTTTGTCCTTGTATTCGACGAAACCGTAATATTGCTGCCTAGATCATTATACCATTATCGTGCGGAGAAGTCAATATACAGCAACATTACTCATTTTTGTCACCTCGTATTTTTGTTACCGATCATTCTCATTCAGCAGTTTAAAACGATCTCCGTTATTTCATTGATGATCTCATCAAGACTCTTTGAACCGTCAATAACATGATCGACTGATAAGGCCTGCTCTTCCTGCATCTTTACATAAAGAATTCTTGCGTATTTCAGATATGTATCAATTTCCTCACGGATATCATCTGCCGAAGCTTCTTTCATGTCTCTCATAATTCTTCTTGCAAGCGCAATATCCAACGGCGTGTCGATAAAAATGCAGCAATCCAGATAGTCTTTTATCATGCGATGCTCGTAAGCAAACGGATAATCCAGAAGCAGATAATCATATTCATCGCTGCTTATCAGCCTTTCGATATCCTCTTTTAACGGTGACAGATCCCACACATGAACATCTGCACCCTCCGATATCCATTTTGAAAAATCCTCGACTTCACCCTCAAACGAATAATCATCAAAGTGAAGTGACGCGGCTCTTGGCAGCCGCTCCCTGACAGCATTTACGACCGTTGTTTTTCCGCCTGCCGTTACCGCTCCGACAGCAATTATTTTCATAGTCCGCTCCTTCATAGTTTTTTCGGATCGCATATCATTTTTGTCCTTCTGTTATACCTTGCCGTTGTTCTTCTTCACGCACTCGCTCATTGCTTTGTTGGCTTCCTCGTCACAGACTGTTCTTTCGGGTCCGAGAGTTCCGTACATTGTGTTCTCAAATGAATAAGTCATCTTCGCTTCATTTATCAGCCTTTCATTGTTGATATCATCGCTGAATGTACCGAGCCGAGCGTAGATATCCTGCGTGATCTCATAATCGTACTGCTCGCGACCCTCGCGGCTGGTGTACATTATCTCAGCAAAATACCGCTTTGTATCGGGGTCATAGTATGCTGTCCAGTTATTTCCATGCTTTTTTGTTTTCATATTATGCTCCTCCGTTATTCGGTCGTCTTTATATATCATAGGTCACAGTTCTGAAGCCATAGATAAAGCAGAAGGCATCGCGATTTATTCTGACTCTTCCCAGCCCTGAATTTTCCTGATGACGGTCGTCAGAAGTATCAGCGATACAGCCATCATTACCGCTTCGGTGATCGGCTGCGCCCACAGCATTCCGTTAAACCCGAAGACCTTATCGAGTAACAGCAAAAGCGGGATATAAAGTATCAACTGTCTGATAAGAGTAATCCCAAATGCATACTGCGGTTTTCCCATAGCCTGAAATGACATTCTGCACATTGACACAGTCCCCACAAACGGCAGTATGAACATCAATCTGCGCAGGACGTGCGCGCCGATTTCTATTACTTCTCCCGAATCAGTGAAAATATCTATCAGATACGGCGCAAAGACTGCGTATATCAGCATAAGAACGATCTCTGTTCCCGTTACCGTAAGCACTCCCGCTTTCAGTATCTTTCTCATTCTGTCAGGATTTTTCGCGCCGTAATTGTAGCCCATGATCGGCTGTGTTCCCGACGCAAATCCCTGATACACATAATTCCCCAGCGAAAGGACTTTTTGCGCTATGCCCATAGCCGTGACTGTCAGCTCACTGTAATTTACCGCAAGATTGTTGTTCACCGTATATGCGGCAGAGGTTAGAAGAGTTTCCAGCGACGCGGGGACACCTACCCAATATATCTCACGCAGTATCTCCTTGGTCGGGATGATATACTTTGCCGAAGGTCGGAGCAGAGTCTTTCGTCCCGCATAATACAAAAGAGAAACGCCGAAGCCTACCGCGTTACTGAGTATCGTCGCGACAGCCGCACCTTTTATCTGCATATTCAACGCGAAAATGAACAGCGGATCAAGACCGATATTCAATATCGTTCCGACGATCATTCCCGTCATGGAATATCTGACAGAACCCTCGCTTCTGAGCAGTGCGCCCGTTGTATAGCTGCCCATTGTAAAGATACTTCCCGTCAGTATCACCGAGACGTATTGCTGGGTGTAAAGAAAGGTGTTTTCTTTTGCTCCGAGCAGACTTACCAAAGGAGAGAGAAAGACGAGTCCCGCTATCGTCACAAGCAGACTGTTTATGACAGTAAGCGTAAATGCCGATGTAAGCGTATGTTCAGCCTTATTCTTTTCTTCCGAGCCGATACACCGCGCTATGAAAGATGACGCGCCTGTACCTATCATATTTGATATCGCAACGCTCACCATCATCACCGGATAAGCGAGATTGACCGCCGCCATCTGATAATCATCGCCCGTCAATCCGATGAAATATGTATCCACAAGGTTGTTAAGCACCATGATGAACATTCCGAATATCAGCGGAACACTCATCTTTACAACTGCCTTGAAAGGGGCTTCACGACTTAATGTGTAAATTCGTTTATCCTCTTTGTTTTCCATGATCCCTCATCACATTAAAAAATATATTTTGTTGATCAATAATTATTATATCATTTTACTGTGCGCTTTTCAAGCTTTTTCCGGATTTATTTACAGATCAAGCCGCTTACGTCGGCATCAACATAAGCGGCTGTCTTTTTATTCACGATTTATATTGCATCCTGTATATTTTCCTGCTATTTATGAGGAATGTCCGTTTTAAGGATACATGTCCGGGCAAGAAAAATTACAAGAGCGCCGCGACCTCCTCGGCAAATCTCTCGGGCTGTTCGCTGATAAACATATGTGTCGCGTTCTCAAATTTTACGGCTTTGTTGAATGTGGGAACATTCTTCGCGTACCACTCGGCGAGAGCCGGCGAGAACAGTGAACCCGGATCGGCGTAAAAGTAGCTGAGCGGTATCGTCAATCCTTTGAAGCTTTCTCTGTGATCCTGACTTTTCATAGACACGGAAAGGCTTCTCAGCACCGATTCGTCACATTCCTTCAAGCGTTTTTTCAGCTTCGGATTTACGAGGAACCCCGGTATCGACCCAAGCTTCGGAATAGCTGCGACAGCAAATTCCCTGTACAGCTTGAAAAACGGTTTACCCGCGTCCGCTCTCACATTTTCCTGTGTATATGCGCCTTTGTACAGTCCCAGCTTCCACTCGTCATCGTTCATCTGCTTCGGCGACATATCACAGAGTATCACCGACTTAAGTCTTTCCGTGCCGAATTCTTCAAGATATGTCATAACGACTCCGGCACCCATAGACCAACCGAGAAGGTTGACATTCTCAAGGTCAAGACCTGTCAGCAGTTCGTGAAGATCGGACGCTAAAGT
This sequence comes from Ruminiclostridium sp., assembly GCA_017941355.1. Taxonomy (GTDB): domain Bacteria; phylum Bacillota; class Clostridia; order Oscillospirales; family Ruminococcaceae; genus Ruminiclostridium_E. The sequence goes on from JAGAWN010000077.1 coordinate 12,818, forward strand.
CTTCATATCGGGGCTGCTGTTCGCTTCTTTGCTGCCGCCGTGTCCTCTGTGGTCGTATATGACACAGCGCGCTTTTTTCTTCAGCAACGCGACAGGCTCCTCATAAACGGAATGTGAGCTCGTCCAGCCGTGAAGCATCACAAGGACATTGTCGCCCTCGCCCGTGTCTTCGTAATAGATCTTTTCACCGTTCTTTAATGCGAAATAACTCATAGATGTATGTTCCTATCTTTTATTTTGTTTTTTGAAAATATCCTGTGTTATGCATACCAATGTGCAGCAGATAAATTATATCACATAAACCCGCATCTGCGTCAGACCGAATACGTCCTGTTCGTCCAGCGCTTCGTAATGAGCGAAAACAGCGGCTTCGTGATTAGATCATATATCAGGAATATCACAAAGCTTATCAGATAAATAACGACCGTACTGCCGAGAATGTGAGCGGTCAGGAGAGCGGGGTTTTCGCGTACATAAGTTTCGATACCGCAGTATTCAAGCAGATTTATATGAATAAGATACGCCGGGAAGGAAGCGGTCGCGAGCTTGTTTATCACCTTGCTGCTGCCGAGCTTCATATTGGAGAAAATAAGGAAAACGATCACGGCTTCGGTTATAACGAGCGGGTTGTCATAATTCCATGCGGCAGTATTGTTTATCACATCGCCGGTAATGATCTTCTCCAGATAAGTCCAGCCGAATATTGCCGCGACATTGAGCACAAGCAGCAGCGCGAGCTTTCCGGTGCCGGTTTTCTTTCCCTTTTCTTCACGGTCACGAAGATAGCAGCCGAGAAGATACATAAGCACGAAATTTACTATCGTGTAGCCCGCCTGCGATCCGAAAAGACCTATCGTGCTTACTCCGCTTTTGTCATCATCGCTGATTAAATCCGCGACAATGGAATATCCCGAGAACAGTCCTATCCATATTATCAGCAGTGTCTTTTTGCCGCTTTCCGAAAGATGTGCCCACACAAGATTGATATACGGCGAGATAAGATACAGCGCTATATACACGAACACGAACCAATAACTCGGAGTGAAATAATTGAGAACGGTCTTGAATGACAATCCCTCGCCCTTCGGCAGCTCCTTTATCAGACAGAATACAAGCTCAAAGACCACAAGCTGTGCAAGAAGCTCTATCGGCTTTATCAGATCTCTTTTTGTCGAGTTCCTCATAAAATATCCGGAGATCAGCACATACAGGTTTACCGCGCAGATAAACACAGTCTCAAAAAAGGTCATTATCGCCTGATTTATACTTCCGTCTTCCACCGTTCCGTACCCGCCTCCAATAAGAGGGTTGTTATAGTGCAGGATAATTACCCCGCACGCCGCAACTATTCGCAGCAATTCAATGTTTGACTGTCTTTTTGAGCGTTCCGATGCCATAGCTATTATCCTTTCGTATTATAGTATTTTAGTTTTGGTGTCTTGTTAATAAGAAAAATCAGAATTTATCTTACTAACCTTATCATCTGCTCATCTGCGTCAAGTTCGACTGTGATACCGATCGGTATAGTCAGCATGGGCGCACAATGGCTGAAATCGCACTCGGCAAGCACGGGGATATCGGGTCTGCCGATATAGTCATAGATGAAGTCATAATAAGTCATCTCTGTTTCACAGTCAAAATAATCACGGCACTTGCCTATTATAAGCCCGCCGAGCTTTTCAAATACTCCGCATATTTTCAGCTGTCCGAGATGACACTCAACCAGATCGGCATTTGTTTCCGTGTCCTCTATGAACAATATGTCTCCCTGCCTGATCTCGGGCATATATGGCGTTCCCCATATATTA
>JAGAWN010000078.1 GCA_017941355.1 Ruminiclostridium sp.
AAGCGAGCATTTCCGCGTACTTTACACTCCTGTCTCTTACATAATGCATATTAAGGCTTGCTCGCGTGAGTTTGTTTACCGTTATTTTCAGTCCGCACGCCTCCGCGCCCTGTTCAACAAGTGCTTTGAGCTCATCGTCGGACGGCTGTTCTTCTGCGGGAGCGGTTGTATCGGCTGTTTCATCGGTCTTCGATGTAGTAGTTTCGGTGTTCTTGTCAGTCGTTGTATCGACAGGCTCTGTCTCTTTTTCTGCTGTCGTCTTTATGTCATTATCTTTGCCGATATTCTTATTATACATAAAGAATTTAACGTGATGGTCGTCAATCTTTTGCAGATCAAAACAAATACCGGTTTCCATAACATTCCACGAGCTGTATGTGTCATCTGAACTGTCAGGCTGACCGAGCATCTCTGTGAGTTTATTATTCAGCTCCTCATAAACCGCTTTCGTATCCGGTTCGCTTTTCGCTTCTATCGTATAATCGACCTGTGTAAGACCCCGGCTGTCACTTACGGCTGCACCCATTTCGGCATTATATCCGAATAAAGGCATATTGTCATATACATACAGTCTGGGTTCCTCTGCCCCTTGCGGAGCTTCAAAAACCGTTACCGAATCGGGCTCTTTCCCGCATGATGCCCTCATAGTATCCTTGACCTCATCGTCTGTCATCGAAAACAGGAGTCCGTACATATAGTCATTTGTGAGCTTCCACGCGGCCTCCATTCTCGGAGTTATCTCATGACCTGTCAGTTCTGAGGATGTCTCGCTTGTTGTCGAATCGGTAAATGTTATCGAAGGTTCCGTCATAGTGGTATTATCCGTTGTCACTACCGAAGGTGTATCGGGACCTCTTACCGCTATCTTATCCCAGTTCATTATCAAGAGCACTACCGCGCCGACAATAAGCACAGCCGCCGCTGCCATACCGAGAGTGCGGGTTATCCAGTATATCCGAAGGTCTTTCCTGCTCACTTCGGGGCTAACCTCAACAGGCTTGATCTCTATGACATTTCCGGTATCGCCGACAGTGCTGTGACCGCACGAACGCGGCATTGCCATTGAAACATACTTCTCGTCAAGCCCGCCGAGAATATCCATAAACAATTCTTCGCGTCTCATATCGCGATACCCTCCTTTTCAAGATGTTCGCGCAGCTTATTACGCATACGCATAAGACTTTTCCGCACTCTGTCCTCGGTGGTATTCAAGTCTCCCGCAATCTCGGCATAGGTGCTGCAATAAAAGTACCGACGGATAAACATGATCTGCTTTTCCCGCGGCAGAGTTGACAGAAACTTTTCGACCGCGTTAAGCACAGCCTGCCTGTCGACTGCACTTTCGACGCTTTCCTTTGCCGGAAGGCAGCAGGCTATCTCATCAAAATCGACTGACTTGAACCCGCCGCCGTTCTTGATTCGCTTTGCGGCTTTGTACATATCGAGCGCGATGTTGCGCGCAATAGTAACAACAAAAGCACCGAGCTTTGCCGGTTTCTTCGGCGGGATCGCGTCCCACACCTTCATATATGTATCGTTCGTACATTCCTCGCTGTCCTCGTGACTCCCGAGAATGTTGTACGCAACGCTTCTGCACGCGCCGCCGTACTTTTTGTCGGTCTCCGTGATTGCGTCCTCGGAGCGTTCAAAGTACAGCTTTATAATTCTGTCGTCGTTCATTTCTTCCTCCCGCTTTTTGGTCTCTATATATAAAGACGATTTTTTTCACGCAAAGCGGACACTTATTTAAAAAATTTTTTCAGAAATATAATATCGTAGATTTTCGGAAAATGCAACAAACGCACAAGCCGAAGCCTGTGCGTTTTACTGCACATTTTTCCAGTCCTTCGGAACATCAAGCCAAAAAGCAGGAGTAAAGCAAGGATGGTAATCCGGAGATGCTTTCCAACCGTGTTCAAGGTATTCAAGCATCTCTGAATTATCAGAAAATTCCTTTACATTGCCCATTTCGATCTCGCTGTACCAGCCGTCATCATACCGGCTTTTCGGCCCGCCTATTCCGCAGGGCTCATGATCTTCTGTCACATGACACCACCACGTAAAGCCAGATATCCTAACAGAACGTTTTGTAAGCTCCCGGATAAAAGCCGGAGCGTTTTCCATTGGACAGATACAGTCAATATAGCCATAACCGACTGGCTGAACATGGAATATTTCAAGGAGCATATCAAGTTCTTGTTTTGATATCATTATCGTTCCTTCCTTAACACATCAATATCTAGATCACAAACTTACATGAAAAGAATATAGAAACCCCAAAAAACAATGCAGAAAAAATGACATCAGGAACTATTGACCTACAACCGATAGTTGTCATTTTCCCGTATTGTCGGACTTTTACCTCGTCATTCCTGTTTCCAAATAATGAAATACTGAAAATCTTCTTATGTTCAAATGACATTTCATCAGTCCAATAAACTGTTTTTTGAAACGAACCAGGTCCGTTGAACACTTTATCGGGAATATATTCTTTTCCTTTTATCAGAGCCAACTTCTGTCGTATCGCTCTGACAAGAAATGCTATCCCACAAGGTGTAGAAATGATATTACAGAATATCAACGCGATTATAATTGCTTTTACTCTGTCATCCATATTATCAAATAAACCCTATTCAAAATCATATTTATCGGTATTTGCGCGGATATGAAACGTTCCCGCTTGTATTACAGAATAATCTCCCTTGTAAGTAGCGCTTGGGTGACAATCTGTAATGTAAATCTCAATATCGCCTATCTTTGTTTCAATAAATCCGGTGCTGTTTCCGGCGATAAGGTACTGTACACCGTAATAATCCATATATCCGCCAGCCGGTTCAGAAGGAAGAAACACCTCGAACGGCTTTTCTATATCTACCCCTCAAGTCATCAGATAGTCTGATACTTCGGGATATGCGGTCTTTATCTCGTCCGCAAGATTCCGGCAATATACACATTGACACAGATCCTCACGTTTGATATTGTCGTAATACTTTTTGGTTTCTTCGATATTCATTATCTGCTCCTGTCAAGACCTTATCTGCTCCAGTATGGACGGATCCTTTATCTTTACATCTTCCGCGAGGAACAGTATCTTCGTGATTATCTCGGCTGTCTTCGGGTCATCGTCCGCGAACGGCAAAAACAGCTTTCCACGGTGCTGCGAATGGACAGGCAGTATGCTTATCATCGTGCCGCCCAGCTTATGCACTACACCGCTTCCGAGATGTACGGAATAATCCCCGTATTTGCCCTTGATATGGGCGTGATTCTTCTCGACTGCCACGTTTTTCAGCTTGAACAGCGGCAGAGTGAACTCCACAAGAGCCGCGCGCATCTCGATAGTAGAATGGCTTGTTTCGGGATCGACACCGCCCGCGTGTGCAACGCTTACCGCGAGATCAACATCCCGCATGACCTCGGAGAAGATGATGTCGGGAATATTCTTTATCTTTATGGGCTTGCCGGTCTTGCGGTCATAGAACGCCACCCACTCCAGCGTCGGAGCCTCGATATCCGCGGGCGTGAACCAGTCCGCCATTGCGTATATCGTCGCCACGATGTTTTCCTTGTAATAGACTTTCTGCAAGCCGTTCTCGATGTCGGCTACCCAGCGGCGCGTTTTCAGGCACGCAACAGTCTTTGTGGGCTGTATCTGATTGCCGGAATACCGACGGGTATCGCACATTTCAAGTTCTTCATCAGTCTTGACATAAAGCTCTCTGAACACCTGTTTAAACGGCTGCACCAACCCCTTGTCGAACAGATAACGCTGATACCACTCCCAATGCCCGTCAAAATACATATCATACGGGTGCGCGACTGTCACGAGACGAGTTTTCTTCATTTCTTCAGCACATGAACCACAGCTCATAAAACCGTTATCCTTAGAAATGCATTAGAACATCGCTCATTAAAAATAATATGGGACAGAACTAAGGTATCAGAAGATAGAAAAGATGGAATATCTGAATATGTTACAGAATCGCAGTTTTACAAATATACAGTGGAATTACTGCATACAATTCGTGAAACAATTATGAGTCTTTCAATGTGTGTAAAAACAGAGGAAGATATCAGGAATAGTAAAGACAAATCCCAAATATCAATTCCAATAGTTATAGATAATTATGAAGATGAGTGGAAGATTTAATACTATGTAGCTACTATGAGTCAAATAAAATCCGCCACCGTTTCCGGCAGCGGATCGTTGCAATATGTTATTCTATGTCCGTGTACATCGGCGTGCAGCTGTCAAGATATCAGTATGGATTTTGGAGCATATCCTTTTGTATTTCCAAAACCCCGAATTTTGAATAGAACAGTTCCACTATGGTTACCGTTACAGTCTTCTGTAATCGCAAATCTGCTAATAATCAGAAATAGGTCGCAACGGACATTATTCCTGTCCAAGAATTTCAAGCATCATTAAAGCGCCAAGTCTGAATCCGCGCTCAAAGTCAGCTTCACACTCTAACTGCGCTTCAATGTGGAGAGCGTCGGTGTAGGTGTCGAGTATCTCCTTACAGTCGGGGAACTGTTCAAGCAGCTTGTTCTCGGTGGCGCATATCAGTTCGCGATTCTCGATGCAGCGCTTGGTGTTCGGTGCAGGTTTCTCGCTCGGGCATATCTCTCCGTAGTAGAGTTTATTGATGATATTTGTCATTTGTGGTATCCTCCTGTATATTTTTGTGTTATTAAAATGATTAGAAAATATACAGGAATAGCCTCGAAACTTGTACCTTATTTGTACCTTGTTTTTACTAAAATCTACCTTAATTCGCTGTAAATAATTTAAAACAGCTAAAACGCGAATGCGGATAAACCGCATTATAATCGCATTTATCGAACTTTGCGAAAAAAGGCTTTAAAAAAATGTGATACTTCAAGTCCCGTCACTCAGACCATATCTCGTGTCCGTGAGGTCGCTTGTAGAGCGATTTCACGGATTTTTATTTTTCTGAAATCGGGTTTTGCCCATTATTTGTCCATTGTTGTCCAACTCGCCGATGGGTGTCAAATAGGGTGTCACTTGTTCTAACTTGCCATAGCCTGCAAATTACCGTCATCGGGATCGTTTCTCTTCTTCTTTGAGAAGTCCAGCACCGATGCGATTGCTTCACTTGCACGGGCGTTTGCGTCCTGAAAAGCGTGCAGATATATTGAGCTCGTGGTCGTGATCGCGCTGTGTCCTAATGCGCTGGAAACTGCTGCAATATCTACATTCGCATGGATAAGCGAGCTTGCGAAAAAGTGGCGAATACTATGCAATCCGTGGAACGGCATATCATGCTTCTTACAGAACCGTTCGAGCCACAAGTACGGCATACCGCAGAACAGCGGTTCTCCGTTGTCCTTTATGAACAGACGGTCACTGTCAATCCACTTACTGCCCATGAGCTTCGCCTGACGTTCCTGATCTGCCTTCAACTCTTTGAGCAGGTTCATTACCATCTCCGGAAACTTGAGCGAGCGCTGGGACTTGCGAGTCTTGGTGGTATCGGTATAGTACCCGTTTGCCTTGGTGTAGTTTGAAGTGCGCCGCACGCTGATGATGTTATCATTAAAGTCAACATCTTTCCATTCAAGCCCCATGATCTCACCGCGACGGAATCCGCTGTACACTGCAAGAATAATACATACACGATACTTTAACGGTGCGTCCTCTTCCAGAAGCTCAAACAGACGCTCTATATCTTCGATCGAATAGATCTCCTTTTCCTTGCGTTCGCCCTTCGGAATAGAAACGCGGCTGCAAGGATTATCAGGAACCATTGACATTTTGACCGCATAGCTGAATACGTCTGATATGAAGCTGAGATGATGTATCACGGTTTTGCGCGCCAGCGGCTTTCCGGTCTGCATATTCTTTCCATTGAACACAAGGTCGTTCACGAACTGCTGAATGTGGCGGCTTGTGATCTTATTGACCTTCATGTAGCCGATTGCCGGATAAACACGCTTTGTGACCTGCTTCATGCGCTCGTATGTAGTATTACGGAGATTTAGCCGCGCATACTCCTCGAACCATTTTTCAGCAAGCTCCTCAAACTTCATAGCGACAGGAGCTGCGCACATCAAACATTTTTCCTCAAAGAGTATCGCCTGCTTGTACGCTTCCTTTTCTGCCTGTCTCTCGGTCATACCTTCCGGAGGTTTCCATGTCATAGTTTTGGAAACCTGATTTCCCTTTGTATCGTAACCGCAGCTGACCCGTATCTGATACGAATTGCCGCGCTTTCTGATATTTGCCATAATCTGAATCCTCCTGTTCCAGACTTACGACATCTTTACAAATTTCATTATAGCACTTTTACGATTTAAAGTCAAGACTTTTCTGTACTACAAAGGGATTTGCAAAGTTCGTAAGCCCCCATTATTTCATTGTGTTAATGGTAATGCTGTCTGTAATATTTATATTGACAGCTTTTTTCTGATCGGAGCAGCTATGTACTTATCCCATTTTTCTTTCAGACTGTGCTCCTGTATGAACTTCATCACCTTATCCCACTTATCCTGCAATTCTTTATGTACCTTTTGCAGGGCGGTCAGCTCACCCGTCAAACGGACGACCTCGGCAGTCTTTTCTTCAACTGTCTTGGTAAGATTTTCGTTGTTCTCGGACATCTTAGAATATTGTTCTTTCAAAGCCTTTATCTCGTCCGTCAACTCGTGTACCTGATTACCGATAGTTTCGTTCTCACGGGTAAGCTGTTTGTTGCGTTCGTATAAGACCTGATTATCCCCGACTTCATCATAAAAGCGCTCAAAGCTTTGATTGACATTATAAAGCTTATCTGTGAGGACATCGCGTTCGTGCCGGAGAGCTTCCTTTTCTTCGTGTAGCTTGTCCACCTGTTTATGCAGCTCTGCATTTTCTGCTGCGGTCTTGTCGGCAGTATCACGGGTCGTGATGTAGGCTTCGGCAGAAGCTTTCAGCTTGTCGTAGTCGGTACGCTTCAATGCGACTGTATTCAGCGGAAGGTTTTTGGCTGAAATACTTTCTATGTTCTCGATCTCCTGCGACTGCCGTTCGGTCTGCTCTAACTGCTCCTGCGTCTTTTTGAGTTTATATTCGGCAACAGACAAATGCTCGGCAGCGCTGCCTTTGATACCACGCTCAAGGTCATAATTACAGGTGTGCGCGATCCAGTTGTACCACTCGTCCTGCAAGCGCGCATAGCTGTCGCGACCTTTCCAGAACTCCGAACAGTTTATCCTGCGGCAGGGTTGACCTTTTCTGTCTTTGCCCAATACCGTCGGGATAAACGTGATGTGCATGTGCGGGGTAGCTTCGTCCATGTGAACGACTGCTGCCACCACAAACTGTTCGCCGCCGACTTTAGCTGTAACAAACTGGTATGCGTCCTCGAAAAAGCGTTTTGTCCGTTTGGCTCCGAGCCGGTCAAAAAACGACTTGTCCGATGTGATAATGAACTCACAAAGAACCGTGCTTTGCTTCTCTCCCTTTAACCGGAGATTGCCTTTGAGCTGATGTCGGTCGCGTATTTTGTTGAAGGTCTCCCAATAACTGCCCTGCGGGGACTTGATGTGATAATTCTCACACGAACGTTCGTGCTTTATGTCGGGGTTGCTGTAATTTTTGTTGCGGCGTTCGTTATGCCGTTCGACAAGTCCGACAGCTCCGACCTTGTGATTTTGATTTCTGATAATTGCAAAACTCATGTTTGTTTCGTCTCCTTTCATTGCTTTTTCTTCGGGCTCTGCCCGTTTTGTTTTCGCGGCGTATGCCGCTTTTTTTGAGGGGTGCAGAGGAACCGCTGCCCCGCTGGGACTATTTGCTTGCAAATAGTCTTAGTGGGTTACAACTATCCCGCAGGTATAGTTCTCTGCGAAGAGAGTGTGTTCAGCTCCTTTTTTCAAAAAATCGTGACCCCCTGAAGAATATCTCAGAGATTGTGTTTTAAAAGTGCCTGACCCCTTGCAGGAGAATATAAGTGCTTATGCAAATATGCTTAATGGATCCAAAACTCTCTCCGTTCATCTGCACGTCCTAGCACGCCGTAAGCACGCTGCCTTTGTTTTCGCGTGCAGGCGTGCGAATCGCTTCACTACGCTGTTTGTGGACGTGCATAGGTCGTGCCTGCACGCGTGCACGCCTTTATTCGACATACGCTACATATTTTGTTTTTATTCCTTTGAAACCCCGGACGCGTCCGCCGTCTTTATTGGTTATGTGGAAGTCGTATTTGATGTTGAAACGGCTTTCATTGGTTTTGAGCCAGCTGATAAAAGAATCGCGTTTCATCTCCATCATTCCATTGCGATGACACCAGAAGCAATAGGCGGCGTAGAGTTCCGTACTGCTTGACTGTTGGCTGCTGCCGAGAACGACGATCTGATCGTCCTGCAAAAAGTCTATGATGTTGCAGCTGTCCGATACTGCGTCCGACACGTTCTTTTTGGTTCTCTCGGATACCGTGAACCTGAACCGGTTCATCACCAATCGTCGTAACCCTTCGAGAAGCCAGCGGAAAAATTCGTTCTTTTCGCAGAGAAGCTTGTCCGCAAGATAAGGGTCGTTCACTCTGTCCGGCGGCTTGGGACGCACAGAGAGGATAAGCAGGCGGCGTGCAAATCCCTCTGACTTGTCATAGAGTGCTTTCGGGGAGCCGTTGCCGAAACCGAGGATCCTTGTGTAAACGTGCGCCTGTTCTGACTGACGCCCTTTGGCTTCTATGTCTATCGGAATCTCAGCAGTTGCAAGACTTTTTATGTACCCTGTACTCGACAGTGCGTTCAGCTGCATATCATCATCGACCATAACGAGCTTGTCCATAAGGTTATACCGGAAGAACCTGTCGGTTTCTATACGCTGGAACTTGCCTTCAAGCATGGCGCTGCCCCATATCGCGCTCATGATCTTACCAATGCGACTTTTGCCTTCCTCGCCGTTTCCGATAAGGAACATCATAGCCTGACCTTTGGTGGACGGTATCAGACAGTAGCCGAGAAATTCCTGTAATGTCGGTATATCCTCCGGGTATAACAGCTCTTTCAGAAATTGTATGAACCGTGAAGGGGACGGCGGCGCATTAATCAGCGGGTCATAAGTAACGTTCATACGACTGATACAGAAACGCTTTTCGGGAGTAAACTGCCCGTCGATGTTGATAAAGCCGTTTTGCAGGTGTATCTCGTTCGGGTTTGGCTCCAGCGGTTCACTTAAGCATTTCAGCTTTAGTGCTTCCAACAGCGAATTCACTTTACGTGAGATGTTTGTGCTGACATACTCAGTAAGCATGATGCAGATGTCACGACTGATGATGTCGTCGGAAATGAGCCCGTCAAGCCCGTAGAACCTGCCCTTGATGTACTTCAAGGGCATTTGCTCTACGAACATATTGCAGAACACGACTTCGTTGACGACACCTTTCTCGTTGAGCCAGATCGGTATTTCTGAAGCCATTATGCAGCACCTCCAACAAAGCTGAGCAGTGCTGCCTTGTTCACCAGTATCTTGCCGTTCTTCCCGGCTCCGGTTCTGATGTACGGCAGTTTGCCCTGCAATACGAGCTGACGGACAGTGTGCTCTGACAGCCCCTTGACTGTTTCGGCACACTCTTTGAGCGTGAGCATTTCCGGCGGCTGCGTTGGTGTCGGCGCTTCCTGCTCTACGCTCTCGTCCTCGGCGACAAGCTCGCGTTCGAGCCAGTCGTTGAGCCTTGCGATGATCGTGTTCTTTTCTCTTCTTGTCATGTGTTTCTCCTCCTTGACATTTCATTGTTTTTCTTGTCCGGAAAGGAATGTTTTTATTTTTCCTTCCAATAATATAGGGGTTTTGTAAACGTTTTCTGTAGATCCCTTTTGGCAATTTCTAAAAATACGTCAAAAGAAAATGATTTGGCATATCTTCGGTTGGCAAAATTGCACATTACCTTTCCGGACTTTCTCTAATTTCGAGAGAAACTTTTTCTGAAATAATGTGTTTTATCATATTCGTAAATCTGTACAAAACATCGCCGCTTGTGTTGTGCATATTTATGGCTCGAAAAAAAGTCCTCTCATATATAGGGACAAAAAAGGGCGTTTTTTTAAGGCATTTTTTGCGGTATTTTTGATTTTTGGTTATTTTTTTAGAGAAAATTGTCGTAAGACACAATCGCTCGGCATTTTAATGCATTGCTTTTGTTTGTATTGCCGTAATTTAAATTAACCTGTTTTGGCTTAAATTGTAATTAATAATTACCCAAAGAGCACATAAATTTGAGAGAGCGTTTGACAAAAACAAAGAATTGGAGTAAAATATAATTGGGTTATTATAACTTGTACAAAGTATCACTCGGAGGCTTAACATGGCACTTACAGATAAACAGCAGAAAGCCGCTGCAAAGGCATTTGCGGAATATTGGGCGGGGAAAGGTTACGAAAAAGGACAGTCGCAGCCGTTCTGGCTGTCGCTCCTGCGTGATGTGCTCGGTGTTGAGCACCCCGAACAGTTCATCAGTTTTGAAGATCAGGTCCACCTCGACCATACCTCGTTCATTGACGGTTACATCAAGGACACCAAGGTTATGATCGAACAGAAAAGCCTCGACAAAGACCTTAGCAAGCCGATAAAGCAGTCTGACGGGACGCTGCTCACACCGTTCCAGCAGGCAAAGCGCTACATAACCGAACTGCCCGTATCACTGCACCCGCGCTGGGTCGTAGTATGCAACTTTGCGGAGTTCCTCGTTTACGATATGGAAAAGCCGAACGGCGAACCGGAGCGTATACTGCTCAAAGACTTACCGAAGGACTACTACCGTTTGCAGTTCCTTGCAGATACGGGAAGCGAGATGCTCAAACGCGAAATGGAGATCTCGTTGAAAGCCGGTGAGCTTGTCGGCAAGCTGTATGATGCAATTCTGAAGCAGTACAAAGACCCGACTGCGAAAGACACCCTCCGCAGCCTGAATATGCTGTGCGTGCGTCTCGTTTTCTGTCTTTATGCTGAGGATGCGGGAGTGTTCGGTTCGCATGAAATGTTCGGGCAGTATCTCCGGAAGTTCCCTGCGCCGGAAGTTCGCAAAAACCTGATAGAGCTGTTCAAGGTACTTGACACTAAACCGGAAGATCGTGACCCGTATATGGACGATGACCTCGCGGCATTCCCGTATGTCAACGGCGGTCTTTTTGCTGACGAGAATATCGAGATTCCGCGCTTCACCGAGGAGATCGTTGACCTGCTGCTCGATAAGGCAAGCGCGGGCTTCGACTGGTCGGAGATCTCCCCGACTATCTTCGGTGCAGTATTTGAAAGCACTCTGAACCCCGAAACCCGCAGAAGCGGCGGTATGCACTACACTTCGATACAAAACATTCACAAGGTCATTGACCCGCTGTTCCTCGATGATCTGACTGCCGAACTTGAACAGATATCCGAGATCAAGGTCAATAAAACGCTGATGACACGACTTGACGAGTTCACGGATAAGCTGTCACATCTCACATTCCTTGACCCTGCTTGCGGTTCGGGAAACTTCCTCACGGAAACATTCCTGTCACTGCCTTATTTAATGCCTTCGGCTAATATTTTTATTAAAAGTCGCTCAACAAGTATTACCAATTCACCTAAAATACTTCACGGAAGCAAACCCAGTGATGGAGGTTACTTAATCTTAACACCAGAAGAAAAAGATGAATTAATAAAGAAAGAGCCTAAATCCGAGAGATTTATTCGGAGGTATTCAGGATGTTGATTTCCTAAGAAATCAAACTCGTTATTGTTTATGGCTCGTTGAAGCAAGCCCAAAAGAAATATCTGAACTTCCACTTGTATTAGATAGAGTAAAAAAAGTTCAAGAATCAAGACTTAACAGTACAGCTAAAGCTACTCAGGAAAAAGCAAATAGTCCAACTTTATTTTTTACTATAACACAACCTACCAATGGGATGATGTTAGTAGGACCTCAGGTATCATCGGGGAGGCGAAGATATATACCGTTTGGATTTTATTCTTACGATATTATCGCAAGTGACAAACTACTGATAATGCCTAATGCCGAACTATACCATTTTGGTGTGATGATGTCTAATGTCCATAATTCGTGGGTAAGGGCATTTGCAGGCAGACTGAAATCGGACTTTACATATTCTGTAAACATTGTTTATAATAATTTCCCGTGGTGTGACCCTACTCCGGAACAGAAAGCCAAGATAGAAGAAACGGCTCAAGGAATCCTTGACGCGAGAGCAAAATATCCCGACTGCTCTCTTGCCGATCTGTACGATGAAGTCACTATGCCGCCGGAACTCCGCAAGGCTCATCAGGCGAATGATGTCGCGGTTATGAAAGCCTATGGTCTGAGCACCAAAGGCGATGTCACCGAGGCGGGGTGCGTGGCGTTTCTGTTTGAGAAGTATAGGGAGATTACGGAGGGGAAATGAATTCTAATTTAGTGGCTATGCTAGAACACAAGTATTTCAAGTCAAGCAAGGAAATATCAATGACTATAAATAATTGTGAAGTGCGTTACATTGAAAGTGATTCCAATGCAATTATTATGATTCAAGGTGATTATCACAAAAGTGTAGATTTGTTTTTTAATATTGATACGTTGTTTTTCATTTGCTTTGGAACATACCCAGTAATAAAAAACTTGAAGTATAACGGGGAGAATATAGCAAATATTCTTAACAAATTTTCGTCTGATCATCAATTTGATTTTCAGCCTGCATTATCCGCTGATCCTGTTAGTTTGATAAATCAAAACACTATTGATTTATTGAAATCAGTAAATTCTACACCTCTGTATGCTTTGGAATATGTAGTTTCCGAAGCATACTCTAAGGTAATAACAAATCATAGACTTACATTATTACTTCATATCATTGACGGTTTTCTACAGTTTACATATGAAGAAATAAAAAACAATAGAGATAAATTGAAAAGAACATACAAGAAAAACAGTAATTCGACTTATTTGGTCAAAGTATATTATATTTGTGAGAAATACATATTCCCATATTTACCTAATTGCAAGTTGCTTGAAGTATTAAATATTAAAGAGTTTGATTTTATGGAAACAATTACCTCTACTCGCAACTGGGGAAGTCATCTGTATGAAGTTGAGGGCGAGGATAAAGTTCTGTTCAAGGGAAAAGATATCATTATTTATTTCTATATTCTATATTTTGCTTTGAGATTATTTATGTGTGAAAAAATTGGTTTAAAATTCAAAAATGAAGATGTTATTGGTTATTATAATTTGATTCACGACTATATCTTATGGCTTGGAAATCCTAACAATCATAATATTGAAGACTACAAAAGTGTTAATTATAAAATTAAATGCTTTATATCAGAGATGCAAAAACTATCAAATTCGGAGAAATGAAAAAGTTGAGAGTGTACATTTTATCAAAACAGTAACATACAGAAAGAACGGTGTTATATATGTCAGCAAACGATTTAGACCGCACCTGCGGCTTGACAGATGATGAGATGACAGAGCGTTTCAAGGAATCTATCCGCATTGACAATGAGATACGCAGGATAAAGGGGCTGCCGATAGCAAAATTCGATACAGATAAGAAAAAGCCCTATATAGAATATCCGGACGGGAGACGCGAATATGTCGGAGAATAAGCTACTAAAACCCGAAGTAATCGTATTTGCCGGTCCGAATGGCAGCGGTAAAACGACTATTACCAAAATGGCGCGAACAGTCGGCGATTACATCAATGCCGATGACATTAAGATAGCGACTTTGTGTACAGATATGGAAGCTGCCTTACAAGCAGAGAAATTAAGAAATGCTGCAATAGATAAACACAAGGATTTTACTTTCGAGACCGTGTTATCGACAGACAGGAATCTGAAGCTGTTACAGAGAGCAAAAGATGAAGGTTATTTTATTCGCGCAATATATGTCCTGACTGCAATGCCGGAGGTCAATATAACCCGTGTAAATGTACGATCAGCTTCCGGGGGACATAGTGTTCCAATAGATAAAATAATAAGCCGCTACACAAAGGCACTTGCGCTTATCCCACAACTTGTGGAGATCAGCGATATTGTTCACATCTATGACAACACTATAGAACCTTTTCGTATCTTCAAAAAGCGTAAGGATGTTTATTATCATTGGGCAAATGAATTCTGGAATAACGATAAGATACAGCAATTAACAGGAATATCCGATTACACAAATTAAATGCCGCCTGTCCTGATGGCAGGACAAGCGGCTGATGATGTTAGTCTTTGAATATGTCGAGCATGAAAGCTGCTCCAAGCCGGAAGCCTCTCTCAAAATCCTGCAAACTCTCGCAGGCAGTTGTAACGTGTATTGCGTCCGAATATTTTTCGAGAAGTTCCTTGCAATCGGAGTGCTTTTTCAGAATTTCCGTTTCGTACTCGTCGATTTCTTCTCGTGCGTCAATATATTGTTTGGTATTTGGAACCGGCATTGAGCAGGGACTGATTTCTCCATAGTAAAGACTTTCGATAAAACTTTTCATAGTGTTTCCTCCAACTTGTCGTAGGTTGTTATTTCTGTAAAGATGTCGAAAGTCTTGTCCATTATTTGTCCATTATTGTTACAAAAACTTGCTAAAAAACACCCGTTAAGCTTAAATGTTAAGGCAAGCTGAACCCGCTTAAATAAAGGGATAGAGCAATTTACGAAAAGCTAAACAAGTATGTTTAGCCCATTCAAGTCCCGTCACTCAGACCATTTTCCGTATCGCCGAAGTCGCTTAAATAGCGGCTCCGGCGGTTTTCATTTTATAATGGATACAGTAAAATTCGTTGGAAAGAAGGTGCATTTATGGATAAACTTGATCTGCAAAATCTCAGTCCGGAAGTCTTAAAATACATAAATGCACTTCAAAAAGAAAATGCTGATCTTAAGGACAAGGTTCATAAGCAGGATATTCATATCTCAAATCTGACCGAAATGCTCGTGAATGCCCGGAAGAAGATATTCGGCAAGTCAAGTGAACAGACACAGTACATTGACGGTTCCGAGCAGCTTTCTCTTTTCAATGAAGCCGAGAAGGAATCAGCGGCGGGAGCTGCTGA
>JAGAWN010000079.1 GCA_017941355.1 Ruminiclostridium sp.
GGAGGCGTTTCAGGGCGTTACTCCTTCATTCCACCTCTCGGATTATCAGTTCTATGAAACTGATGTATAAACTCCTTTCATAATTCATACATTTATTTTCAGCTTCACGCCTGACCTTTTCAGTCAGGAACGTGTCGCACTTCCCGTCTCGTCCAGGAAGTGGAACTTGATATTTGAATCAAGCACACGGGCATACTCCGGCGGCACGACCTTCGTCTTATCAAAGGTCATGATTTCGCGGAGCGACTGAAGGACGGTCTTGTCCGGCGCAAATACGAGGGCATTGTGGCAGAACCGCTTATCCCTCGGATACTTCTTCGCAAGCAGGAATTCATAGAAGATACAGGTAGCCATGAGTATGGTCTTACCAAGTCCCATCGTGAGGGCATAGATGTAGTTCGGATAGTCCTCACGATACTTCTTCATCTGCTTGAAGAGCGTGTCGGTCTGATTCTCGGTCAGGTCTGTGCCGATCCTAAGCTGTCCGCCTTTGTCGATGGCATAGTAGGACGCATCGGAGAAACGGTCTCTCTTATGACGCCAGTCATCGAACATCTCGTAGACCTGCTTATTATTCATGAATTCCTTCACGAAGATATACATCTCCAAGGCCTCGAACTGTGGCTTACGCAAGAAGGCATGAGGATTCTCCTCGCTGTCGTTATAAGCGAGGAACTTCCTCGTGAGGTCGTTGTAACGGGAACGAATCTTTCCACGGTTCGTGGTGTAGTAGTACCACAGCTGTTGATTGAAGGAAAAATTCGGATCAAATTCTACAGCCATTTAACGCACCTCCACTTCCAGCGACTCGGAGAGCAGGTCGGTGATCTTGACTTTAATAGTGCCGCAGCCTTCCGGGATGTCGTAGATGCCCTTGACCATCTCGTTCTTGCCGGGAACATCGGTCACGGTGGGCTGCATGACTACGCCATCGTAGTTCCAGTCAATCATGATGGAATCAACAAGCTGACGCCAATCCTCCACATACTCTTTCTGGAGGGAGAGTTTCTGCATCAGGTTCATCGGGTAGAAAGCACGGATGACGAGTTTACCACCTTCGCGGACAATCTCTGCCTCGGAATCTCTCTTTAACTGGAGGTCTGCCTTATCGCGGAGGATGTCCATGATCTGGATGTCTACCTTGTACTCGATCAGTTCCTGCTCCAAGGCACCTTTCAGGTCAGGCTCATGTCCCATGCAGACGATGGTTATACGCTCCACGGGCTGATTAGGATTCTCCTCTTTGCGTTTCTCGTAGGTCTTGTAGGGCAGATTGGCGAGAAGTTCCTTCAAATCCGCCTTGGTAGCGATGCGGTTGACGGGCATGATCTTTACCATCCTGCCGTCAAGCTCACCGTCCCAGACATCGCTCTGCGGGAACGGCTGGATTTCCAGGGCGGCAATCAGGAGGTCACGGGCTTCTACGGGGTTGCGGAAGAAGTCGTAGTTGTTTACGTTGTAGACCTCAAAACCTGTGTACTTCACATCCTCTTTGAGGGCAGAGGTATCTAAGCCCTTTGCCTTAAAGAAGTCGATGACCTTGCCGCGTTCCTCGGCACTCAGTTCGGTATCTCCGCCTGCGCTTGCAGCGGCAAGGTAAGGAGCAGGCTCTTCGGCTACCATCGAAAGCTGTGGTTTTATCATGTCGTAGGTCACAGGCTTACGGGCAGGCTTCAATTCGGCTGCTATGGAGAGCAGTCGCTTGGTAGTAGTCTGAATCGCACCGAGGTTTATGTCGGCACCGATAAAGCGTCTGCCGAGTTTCATAGCGACAGCCTGTGTAGTTCCGCTGCCCATAAAACAGTCAAATACCAAATCGCCTTTTACAGTTGCCGATTTTATAAGGCGTTCAAGAAGTGCTTCTGGTTTTTGTGTAGGGTAATCCAATCTATTTTTAGACATAGAGTTTTCGTATGGTATATCCCAGACATCATTTGGAATCATCCCGCTGTCGGGGTAATAAGTTCTCCATTTTCCAGCATCGAATCGTTTTCTGCATTGACGTCCTTCGTCATCAACATCACGAAAATGTGACCGAATGTATTCTTCGGTATAAGGAACCTTTGCCTCCTCCACATTAAAGAAAGTCTGCTCCGTTTTGCCATACGCAAATATTGTATCGTGCTTCTGCGCAAATCTATCATTCGGTCTGCCGAGAGTGGAATAAGACCAAATAATCTCATTTCTGAAATGATTTACACCGAAAACTTCGTCCATAATGAGCTTCAACTGATGACTTCTGTGCCAATCACAGTGAAGATAGATCGTTCCTTTGTCGGAGAGCAAATCGCGCATGATAATCAGACGCTCGAACATGAACTGGAGATATTCATCATTTGTCCAAATATCACCGTACTGCTTTTCCTCAAAAGATGTAGCATCAGAAGTGGCTTTCCCAACACCCCGTACATCAATTTTTTTCTTATAGTCTGCTTTGCTGTCGAACGGAGGATCAATGTAGATTAAATCAATCTTTCCCCGAAATTCCTTCAGAAGATGGCTCATGACCTGGAGATTGTCTCCCCAGAAAATCTTGTTTATCCATCCGCTCTGCTCCTCGCCGTAAGACTCCCGCAGCTGTGCGGGATAATACTGCGAAGAGCGGTAGGGACGCTTGCCCGTCCAGCGAAGTTCAGGAAACCCCTTTATAGTTGGTCTCTGTTCAAATTCAAAAGTAAGCTGCTCACCGTTTTCCATTTCGTTAATCCTCCGTTTTATCGTTTCTTGCCTCATATCCGTATGATTCGGCTATTGTTGTTATTTCTGCTGCTCTGATAGGAATAAGCTGCCGTTCCTTATATAAATCCCTTCCAAGCAGACCATGGAGTACGATGTACTTATCCGTTTCGAGCAGGTTTGGATTTTCGCTCAAAAGGGCATTTACCCGCTCTAACATTGCAGGCTCTGTCAACTGTACCAAGGTTGAATCAATGTTGTCGATTTCACCGGCATCATAAAGTTTCTTTAGACTGCTCAACATCCCAAGCCAGTGATACAGGACTTTTCGCTTTTCGGCATCAGCCTCTTTCTGTGTCATCTTAGTTGTGGCTTTCGGCTGCCTTACGACAACGTCCGTACTTGCCTTTGATTTCGAGATGACTGCATCTGCCCTCAGTTCCTTCGTTGTAAGAGCCTCTTTTGTGCGGTTGAAAAACGGGACGATATGTTCATGCCACAGATAAGGAATGCCGACATCAAAAGCCCAGTCAACTCCTCTGTGGATAGAATCATATGCTGCATCAGCTACGGCCTGCTTTGCGGCATCTCGAATCGGATGCTCTTCAGGCGGTTGTACCACAACAACCTTCCTTTGAACAACAGGTCTCCGATTACCTTTGGGTTCCAATTCCTTGATGACCTTCTTGGACTTCGAGTCTATAAGTCTCCCGTATTTGTCTATAAAGGCTTCACCATTTTCGTATTTTCGGTACAGCTCATCGTTGGGAATGATATAAATGATGTCGTTATGAAGAACACTATGTTCAGACAAATGATCACTCCCTTCCTCATTTATTCTTGCAGTAGAATCGGAAGTCACACGCATTGCAGACCTTCGGGTCCTCGGCACAGCGGTGGAAATCCTTCTTCATTATTTTCTTGACCGTATCATCGAATACCGCCATCGTTCCTTCCACAGCGGACTTCGTGTATGGGTATGTGATAGTCGGCACTCCTTCATCCTCGCCGGTATAGTAGAGGTGCATCTTGCTGACCTTCTGCCCGGTGCGCTCCTCTACGAGGTGAGCGTAGATATGGAGCTGCCGTCTGTACTGTTCAAGCCTTGCCCGCATCTTCTCCATGTCGGGCTTACGTTCTGCTTTGAAGTCCACGATCTCGACCGTGTCTCCTTCGCCGCGAATGAGGTCAATCTTGCCTTCGATGATGTAGTCGGGCTTTACCAGGGAAACATCGACTTCGGCTTGTTGAATCTGCGACCAGTCACCGTGCTGCCTCTCCATGTAGCGCAGCACTTGTTTCAGAGCCGCCTCACGCTGGGGACTGGCGAGGTAAGTGTGCTCGGTTTTCGTCAGCGATACATAGTTGGAGTCAAACCAACGGCTGACATTCTCCTCGGTGATTGTCTGCTCCTCGTGCCGGAGAGCCGCACGGTGTATATCTTCGATAGTCTCATGGACGAGCGTACCAAAGAGCATAGCGTTCGCACGGACAGGCTGGAATTCCAGCTCTTTGTAGAACTTGTACTGCAGGGCGCAGGTCTCGTAAACCGTGATATGAGATGTGAACGAGTAGGTATTCTTGATGTTCACATCCTTTATCGGCTTGAAATCAAATTCTCTTATATCAAATCCGGGGCTGTCCACGGATTGCAGTTCTCCGTAGATGTCTTTGAAATAGTTACTGGGCGTCCGCTTGTCCTCACAGCAGGTCAGGATAAGTAAGTCCTGCGCACGTGAGAAAGCCGTGTAGTAGAGACGCCAGAAGTCAAAGTACTTCGTCACCTCATACGGCTCGAAGGCGGGACGCTTGAAGTAGCGATCCTCTATCTGCATCATCAGGTCGTTCGTGTTCTTCTTCGGCACATTTGAGAGCGAATCCACAAAGACAATCGGGAATTCCATACCCTTGGACTGATGGATGGTCAGGAAGGAAACACATCCGCTCGGTGCATACTCAGAATCGTCCTCGTATTCAGTGATGCCGCCGTCAAGGAGTAGACGGAGATACAGATTAAAGAGCATCTCGGTGTTCTGATCAATACGACGCTTGCCACGATATTCTCCTGCATCCAAGACATCCACTCGATGAAGGTACTCAAACTTGCCGATTATCTGCGTCAGCTTTGCGATGTTACGTGCCGGGCGAATATCCACCACGCCGACATCCATCTCTGTATCGAGAATTCCCGCGAACGGTTGGAATTCAAACAGTTGATACATGAGTCCGCAGTAGGCATAGTCCGTTGCTCCCGTCAAGCCAACATGGACTTTGCCGCGGCGGCGTATCCACTTAAGAAGCTCTGCGTTCTCCGGCTTGGTGAGATACTCGTTTGCCGTCATGATGCAGTTTCGGTAGTAGGTCAGATGTTCCGGCTGGAGGAAGGTGTAGTCGCCGTTCTCCAAGCCTTGTATGTAACGAGGAAACATCAACATGATGCAACCGAGGGCAAGCCGTATCTCGTCACGCTGGAAGAACATATCCGAACGCGGCGAGTAAACATTTATATGGTTCTCCTCCAAGAAACTGGCAAGAGCCGTTACTCTCGGATGTTTTACAGAGCTGAAGAGGAAAGCAATCTGGTTATAGTCCGTGAGCTTGCCGGACGCTTTCAGGCCATTTATGATCCGTAGGATTTTCTCGTGCCACTCATCCATATCATCCACACCTGCGAGTTTTACGACTGCCGGGCTGTGGAGCGTGGTTTTCTCGTGCGGCTCGATCCTCTTGTCATAGCGGAAGTTCTCCCAGCGGAATTTGAACTTTGCTCCGTCCGTAGTAGCCATCCATTCGTTGTAGAAATCAACGATGTCACTGTTGGAGCGGTAGTTAATGACCAACGGAATGATGCGGCACTCACCGTCTGCAAACTTCTGCGGAAACTCCAAGATATTACGAATGGTAGCTCCTCTGAAGCGGTACAAGCCCTGGTCATCATCGCCAACCACGCAGATGTTTTTGTGGTCGCCCGCGAGGAGGAACACAAGCTGCTCCTGGATGAAGTTCGTATCCTGGTACTCGTCAACCATTATATGAGTGACCTTGGTGCAGAGCTCCTCCAAAACCTCTGTGTTATCCTGCAGGAGGTGGAAGGCCTCAATCTGGATAGACGAGAAGTCCATCAGATTGGATTCCGTCAAGAGGTCACGGTATTCTTTCAGCATCCGTCCGAGGGCAGCAATGGACGAGTCGGAGTCAGACATAAGTTCCTCCGGCGTCACCAATTCCTCGGAGAGGTTATTTACATAGTTGCAGATAGCCTCTGCCTGTTTCCATGAGCCGCCATTCGGCAGAGCGAGTTCAATCTCCGGGATATTCCGAAAGCGATAGATGTTCTGGAACACCATGTACTGCTGGTCAAAGGCATCGAGGAGACGGTAGTTCCTTCGGAGCCTTGTAAACTCCAGATGTTCCTTGAGGATACGGAGACACAACGAATGAAACGTGCCAATATACATCTCGTTGATGTTCGCCACGATCCCACGATCGGAGAGTTCATTCGTAATTCTCGTAATCAGTTCCTTGGCGGCTTTTTCCGTGAAGGTAGCAATGAAGATGCTCTCAGGCTTCACGCCGCATTCTTCTATGAGATAAATCGCACGTTGGACGAGCGTATAGGTCTTGCCTGTTCCCGGTCCTGCCGTGATGAGAACGGGACCTTCTGCAGCGGATATCGCCTTTCGCTGTCCTTCGTTCGCATTTCCAAAATCAAACATATCTGTGCCTTACATCCTTTCGATCATTCATCAGATGCGGGACTCCCGTCCGGCACGACTTCCATGATATCAGCTATGTCGCACTGAAGGGCAGAACATATTTTAAGGGGAACCGCCGTGCTGACGTTCTCCCCGTGCGTGAGCTTTGCCACGGTGGAGGAACTAAGCTGCGCCGCCTCCCTTAAATCATGCTTCTTCATGTCCTTATCTATAAGTAACTTCCATAATTTTTTATAGCTGATAACCATGCATACGCTCCTCAATCTGTAACCCTTTGTTTACAACAAAGGTCTGTCTATTTCAAGTAACTCAACAGTTACTCATAATTATAGCACATTCCGTTTCCGGAATCAAGAGTTGAGTGCGAGAACGCAAATTTTAATTTTCTGTTCAAAGGTGTTCAAAGATTTTTTTGATTTCTGTTGACATGTGAGCCAAAATAGTGTAAACTAAAGGTTACAGTCCACCACTATGACTGAGAAAGAGGAATCGATAGACTATGAAAGCCGAATTGATCGCAAGTATTATTGCTGCACACTGCTCCGGGGACGAGATGTCCTTCAAGACCGCTGTGGAGGCTCTGGCAGCTGACGAGGACAAGAAAGGAAACAGCCGTGTCTCCAGTATGATCCTTGATGCATATAAAGGCAAGAACATTACACTTATGAAGAAGCCCGATGTCGGGCAGCCTGCAGGCGGCAGCTTTGCCGCCCAGTCAGCCGGAGGCGGAGGCTCATTTGCTCCGAGGGATAAGGACAGTCTCTTGGAACTGTACGACATCGTCCACTCCGACATATCGCTTTCCGATGTCGTACTGCCGGAGAATCAGCGAAAACTCCTCCTTCAGATTTTGGAGGAACGCCAAAACGATACCAAGCTGGCAAAGCACAATCTCCCTCCCGCAAACCGTCTGCTCCTCTGCGGACCTCCGGGATGCGGAAAGACGATGACGGCGCACGCCATCGCACACGAACTGAATCTGCCGATGGCTTATGTGAGGATAGACGGTCTTGTATCCTCTTACCTCGGTCAGACCAGCGTGAACTTACGGAAAATATTCTCAAGCGTGGACAATCAGAATATCGTCCTTTTCCTAGACGAGTTCGATGCCATCGCCAAGAAGCGTGATGACGGGCACGAGATGGGAGAACTGAAGCGTGTTGTTACAGCTCTTCTCCAGAACTTCGACAATATGCCGTCAAATGTGTTCTTGATTGCGGCCACCAACCACGAGCATCTTCTTGATCCCGCAATCTTCAGACGGTTTAACTACACCATCAATATCGGATACCCGGATACAGACCAGCGGAGCGAATTAATACGGCGGTGGTTCAAAGACTATACCGTGGAAACCGAGGTAGACATACAGAAACTGGCCGACCTTACCGCAGACCGCAGCGTAGCGCAGATAAAGGAACTGGTTATCTCCGCAGCTAAACGCTACATCACCACGGATAGGCCGGTAACAATGGAGGACATGATAGAACTGCTGATTCAGCAAATGACCAATAATTCGAACGGGGCGGGCGTGGTGGACGCCGCAGCCAATCTGAAGACGAAGGGAGTGAGCGTCCGTACCCTTGCGAAGGCAATCGGGATGCCGCACAACACTCTCAGCTATCAGATAAACAAGCTAACGAAGTGCAAAGAGGTGGATGAATAGGTATGGCAGATGATTTCAGACCACATCTCCTCATCACAGAGGATGATGTAGAGACTATCGAAAATATAAAACAGGCTCGGAGTAAAGACCTGGGATTGAACCAAATGGAACACGGAACGAAACTATCCACAGGTCTTCAGGAAATCATGTCTGCCTATACCCGTGTGCAAGGTACGGATTCTCTCCGTGACGAGGATATCCGTCTTTTTGAAGTTGTCCTGCAGGAGGGCGAGAAATTCTCAAACAAAACGCTCCGTGAATTTCTGGAACAGGAAGGAATGACCATTGCCAAGGTAAAAGACTCCCGCCATGCCATCGTATCCTCAACGAAGTCCAAGTTTGACTCCCTCCAACAGAGAGTCGGTGCTTACCGTGATAATAAGCGCAGCAACAAGAAGTTTCAGTACATAGATGACTTTCAATTCCCAGACGGAATAGGAAAACAGGCTCCTTCAATAAAGGAGCTACTTGAGCGAGAGGCTACCTTCCCACTTGACGTTGAAATTATGGAACAGCTACTTCCGAAGGGAACCGATCCGCAGGTACAGACTCGTGCAGAGGAGCGGCTGATTGCTCTTATCGAACAGAACCAAGGCAAAATCCAGTCACAGCCCTATAAACTTTCTGATGGGACACCTATTGTCCGTGCTGAAATACCGCTCGGAAAGCTTGAAGAGATATCCGGGGATACCATTGTAAGTCATGTTGCACCGACAGGTTTCTACGCCACTTCACCGATGTACACCGTACAAGCGGGCAAACCTATGACACTGAATCCCAATGTATCTATTGACGAGCTTCCTATCGTGGCGGTGCTTGATACCGGCGTGGATTTTCCGCCGGAGCTTGAACCGCTTGTAGTGGAGCATTGGGTACCTACGGGAGCCGCTCCCGGCGACAAAAAGCACGGAACTAATGTGGCGGGTAAGGTGGCGTTTGAAAATCTCGGCGAGCAGCTCGCGTCCGGCGTTCTGACTCCGAGGGCAAGGATAATAGATTGCAATATCCGTGGGCTTGATCCGGATTCCAATAAGCCGGATCGTCCCGACCTTATCTGTAACAGCACCATGATTGCGAGAATCAAGGAGGCTGTTCTGCGCTATAAGGACATAACTAAGATCTTCAACTTCTCATCGAGCGAGGAAACTCCTATTCAAGGTGACGAAATCAGCATCCTTGGATATGAGTTGGATGTCCTGGCTATCCAGTACGGTGTGAAGTTTACCATTTCTGCTGGCAATCACTATCTGTATCGTAGCCAGGACTCACTCCAGGATATTTTAGACGATGATGACAACCGCATAGCAGCACCGGCTGATTCTATGCTGAATATAGCTGTCGGTGCAATTGTCGGTGCCGAGCATAAAGAAGGCTTGAGCCGACAGTATGATGTGGCACCTTATTCGAGAATAGGTCCGGGCTTCAGAGGTTTCCGCAAACCGGATATTGTATCTCTTGCAGGAACAATGACCAAGTTTGACTTTGTACCTCCTGATGAATATGCCATGATGATTGCAAGCGGTGGTCAATGGACGTTTGAGGCAGGCACAAGTTTTACAGCGCCTACTGTGGCTGGAGACCTTGCGGAAATTTCACAATTTGTACCGAATCAGGACATTCTTATGTCAGAGGCTCTTCTTTACCATGGTGCTGAGATGCCTATTAGTGAGGTTACGAAGAAGAAAATCACAAGGGATGAGAATGCCTTCTACGGAAATCTTTATGGCAGAGGCATAGCAAATCCTCTTGCGAGTATGTTCTCCACGGCTCATCGTGTAACCTTTCTCCACAGGGGTACGATGAATAAGAAATTCAAGCAGCACGCCAAGTTCCTTATGCCGAGTGTTTGCGATACGCAGATGGATATGAGTAAGAGAAACAAAAAGATACGGGTGACCGTGACCTGTATAACACAACCGCCTATTGATAAAACCAAAGGCGCTGAGTACCTCGGTGCATATGTAAATGCATCTCTTCACTCAAGGAACAGCAAGGATAAGCTGGTTACTAATAATCCATCCGAATCAGACGGTCGCAAGGATTGGGATACCTGTTTCCATTTTGAGCAGGAATTCTCAAGTTTCCACGGTGGAGACTGGGAGGTATGGCTTGAACTTCATACTCGTTATGATGTGGAGGATGATCAGGAGATTGACTATGCTTTGGCTATAACGATAGAAGACTTAACCGAGTCGCTCCAGCTGTATGATGCGGTCGTTAATGAAGCACAGAACCGATTTCCCGCGGTTCAGTTTGTACGACTTCCTGTTCGTACGTGAGAAGAGAGCGAGGCATTCTCTTTTCATTGAGATTCGTCTCGCTCCTTTTTACTTTGTTTTTTCAAAAAATGCGATATGATGTTTGACATGGTCTTTCTCCTCTCAACTCAAATCTTCCGTGTCCTTGATTCGGACAGCGACAGTGCATCCTTCTGTTTCTGTAACAGATTCGTCGATATATCCGGCAGTTGTCGTCAAATCCCCATAGGACTCACTCAAATTATTATAATTATAAATCATGAAACATCCATAAATGTACTAAAATCGGAGGATGTAAAAATGTACTTGTGCGATACGCCACTGAAAAATCAGTGATAATTGGATGAGACTTGCTCGAAATTGAAAACCCGCTCAACCTTGTTGGTTAAGCGGGCTTTCAATTGGAGCTGGTGAACGGACTCGAACCCCCGACCTGCGCATTACGAATGCGCTGCTCTACCGACTGAGCTACACCAGCATATTAAATTGTGAAATTTTGTAAAGTCTATGTTTTGATCCGACCGATGCGTCGCTTTATAACCACTCCCCGACCTCATACTTGAAATCGCGAGTGTCAGTGGGGATAAGATTTCAGCCGAAAATGTCGGATTTTTCGTAGATAGTCACATCGTGCCCGCGCAACATTACGACATGCGCCGCTTCCATCCCCGCGACACCACCCCCGACAATGACGATGTTTTTCTTCTTACCGAGCTGAATGAACATCTTGCAGTCGTATCCAGCAAGCCGCTTGTTCATTTCAAGTCCTGTGCTGATGAACTCGTCTGCGTGGTTCACAATAGTATCGACCTTGTTAACGATGCTGTCAACCGAGGTTCCACCGCTATAATGCACAATTGAACTTATAGTGATATAAATTATGGTTCAAATCCCTCCACCCGATAAATCCCTGTCGAAAATATACACTGGTCGGAATTTTCAAAAACAAAAGTAATACAGCCCACAATCGGCTTACTTATGCCGGTTGTGGGCTGTATATACTTTTTGTCTTGTAAAGATGGTGGACCCGGGGAGGATCGAACTCCTGACCTCCGCGTTGCGAACGTGAACCTTATATTTTTGTGTGTTTTCGCAATTGTTTGTAAATCGTTATATAATGCGGATTTGCGGCACTTTCCTTGCTGCGTCGGTAGGTCTGTTTTTGCAGGTTTTTGTAACTTTTTGCGACAAATATGCGACAAAAATGCGACAAGTCAAACGACAGAAAACCCGCTTTTCATGTGACGCTGAAAAAATCGGCGTGAGCGCTTTGCGCCTAAAAACAATGGAATTACCGTGCAGGTCATGAATTGAGCGAAAAGAGCCGTTTCCGTTAAAATTACGGGGGAATATATAGGCACATTGACTTCTCGGTTGTGGCTGAACTAAAGCAAAGGTACTTTTGACAGTTCGTAAGCTCCTATCAAAAGCACTTTGCGCCCTGCGGGGCATTGCCGCTTGAAAGTGGCGTATATTGATCATGTTTGGCGCTCCGGTCTGATAGCGGCACTTTTGCACCGGTCTTTCTCTTGAAATTTCATATTTCGTGCATAGATCCTAAGGAATACGTATTCTTTCTCTGCTTGCTAATATTTGAGAATATCGCTCATCTGCATTTATGGTCATCGTCCAATTGCAAAAGAAAGACAGTGCCGGCAGCGAGACTTTTGCAGGCGCGTGCAAGAGCCAATATAAAAAGCGGCACTTGTTCCGGGAGATCGGAGAGTGCCGCTTTTGATTATATATTATACTTCATATTCGTCGGAAGTATTCGACAACTTTCCAGCCGAAAGCTCAAAAGACGCGTACAGAGAGCGCACACGGCACTTTTTAGGCGCAGGTAGGGAATTTATGCCTTTGAGGGAAAAAGCCCCGCAAATCGCGTGTTAGGGCACTTGTACGCGGAATCACAAAAAGCGGCACTTTGCGGGGTTGTCCCCGTAAGTGCCGCTTGTTTTTATGTGGTGCTTTCTTCATCGGTGCGCTTCATGAAGTTGTTAAGCTTCTTGTCAAAGGTCAAGACGGTTTCGCCCTTCTCGGAATGGAACGCGGCAAGCAGGCAATCAACATAATCAAGCTTTGTGTCTGCGTAATTCCGTAAGCCTTTGATCGTGACCGCCTTGCTGTCAAGTGTTATGTTCCTCAAGCTTACAAATGTGGTCAAGGCTTTTGTTATGGTCGGCCTGTCCTGTTTATATACATTCTCCAAGACGTGTACAGCTTCGGCAAGGACTTCATCACGGACATACACCGCGCCTTGCTTTATTGCAGTTGCTACTGTTTGCGCCTGTTCCTCGATATCCCGGAGAATGAAGCGCAGTACATAGTTGGTATCAAGCATTACCATATCTTTCAGCCACCGCCCTTCCCCACGCTCCTTCTTCAAGTGGTATCAGATCAGGATTTGCAGCATCATGCAATATGCCCATGACCGCATCAACATCATTATCGTCATTGTCCGAGTTGTCCACACTTCCGAGAATTACAAGCAGTGCGTTGAGCTGTTCTTCCGTGAGTCTGTCAACAATCGTGTGGACTTTTTCTTTTGTACTCATATAAATGCACCCCTTTCAAGTAGTATGCTGTCATTGTGTGGAGTTATTCGCCGGTTCGTCGGCTTCATTCTCTCCAATAGAGGAAAGCACAAACCCTTTTAACAAGTTATTTGCGGTTGTTCCCTGCTTTGCCGCGTGTTGCTTGAAGCGTTCAGCCTGATCTTTTTTCACCTTGCAGCCGAGAACCGCCATATTTGCCGCGTCCCATTTATCACGGGATTTCTTTTGCGATGCACTTACAGCCATAAAATCACCCCTTTCACTATCCCATTATATTATATCACAAATCCGTTACGGTTAACAGTAGTAAAATGTACAAACATATACGGTTAACTTTGTTGAAAATGCCTATTGAAATATACGGTTAACAGTAGTATAATAATATCAGAGGTTAAGGAAAGGAACCTCACGGCGGGAATACGAAAGGAAGTGAGGATATGGACGAGATGAAGGACACCGAATACATCTTGAAGCTGATATTGGAGCTTATCGACAAGTGCAACACACTTGAAGAACTCCGGGAAGCTGTCAAGAACGTTATCGACAAGTAAAACAAAAATCGGTGCTAACCTACCACAGCAACACCGATTTAACCGAAAGCATCAACAGGAGAGAACCCGCCGCTTGCTTCTCTCCTATGATACCACAAAAGGCGGCAGATGTCAAGGAGAAAATGCAATGAAAAACAACATCAAATCAAAGGTCATGACGATAGCTAATTCACTGGTAAAGCAGGGTGTGAGCAGAAGTGCCGCTATGATCCGCGCCTGGATAACGGTGAAGCTCCGCGCGATCCGCACAAAGGCTGTAGGTGTTACCTATGGACGAAGACAGGGCTTGCTTGACAGGCTGAGCCGCTACAGCCCCGATGATATCACGATAATGCTCCGGAGAGAGAACGGGAACGCTTACGACCCGAATGCGGTACAGATCATAGCAGCCGTAAGGGACAGGGGCTCTGCGGTAATGGGTTACATCAATCGTGAACTGGCGGCGGCAGTTGCTCCGCTGCTGGACGCCGGAAAGAATGTTACAGCGGCATTTGAAGCTGTAACAGGCGGTCACGAGTACGGACTCAACTACGGTCTGAATGTGGCTATCAGAGTATAAGAACAGGCAAAACAGCGGCAATGCGGGGAAATTCCCCGCACCGCAGGACTTGAAAGGACAAACGCAATGAGCAGAAACATCGAGCAGATGATCTCGGAGGGAAGGCAGATAATAGCCGCCAACCGGAAGCATGAGATGAATACCGGAGAAGCCTTCGGGCTTTATGATCTCTATACTGAGGAAGAAAACACAGCGCGGTCACTCCGCATAATACATGCTGCTTTCTTGTTCGGTATTGCCGCCGGTCACAGGATAGGAAAGTCCGAACAGAACCGGGACACCATATCGAAGTAACAGTATAAGCATCAAAACAGCGGCAATGCGGGGAATTTCTCCGCACCGCGCAAAATGAAAGGAATAATACTATGAGTGACAAGATAACACACACAAGCCTTATGAATGCACTTTTTGAGCATATAGACGATGATACGGGCAGACTCAACCCGCCGGAGCTGGATAAACAGTGGAGCAAATTTGCCGATAAATGGATAGATCCGGTTTATCCAAAGGCACAGTACGACAACTATGATCAGGTCAATCGTGAACTCTGGGAACTTCTCCAGGCTTATAAAAGAAACGCTTTTACAGTCGGCTTTGAAGCTGCAGCAGCACTTTTGCAGAACGGGGGTGCGGCATGAATATGAATGAGATGATAAACAAGCTGCTCGACAGCGCGGAAAACGGCGCGGAACTACATTTCGTGAACATTAAGATATCACCCGGAACAAGCGGCACTTGTCACAAGGGAAAGACGCAGTGTAAGCGGCGGCAGTCTGAGAAGAAAGCGCGGCGGCAGAAACGGAAGAAATAGTCTATATAGGCGGCAGGCGCTATGTCTGCCGCTTTTTCAGTGAGAAAACCGCGTAATGTGAAAGGCTTTACGTCGTTTTTATGCGAAAACTCCCCGAAAACCTCCGGGAAACCTCCCCGAAACCACCGCAAAACCCCTATGTACGTGCGCGCGCACGCGCGTGTATAATACGCGCACGCGCGCGCGAGGGATCCGTTTTGTCGGAGCCCCTCCGTCGGTCCCCTCCTCGTCCCGGAAGTCGTTTTTTTCGCACCGGGGGTGCGCCGCTTGTGGAACATTTGTTCCACGCGAATGAAACGCTTCACGCGGCTGAGGTACGGCACGATATACCACATTTGGCTGCCATTCCTCGCGTGTTTACTGCACTAAAGCGATGTTGCTGTGACGCGTGAACTATGCAAAGTGACTCCGCGCTGTTTCCGATGATAGTTTTACTGCATTCGCCTGCAAAGCCGCTCCCGGTTTTCCGCAGCCTGCTCCACAGCAGAACCTTGCTGTCTGAACTGCCGGACACTCACACGACGGTAAGGCGCAGCATCGTACAGTTCCCTCAATCTGCTGCACCGACAGAGCTGCCGCAGAGTGTCACGCTTTATCTGCCGGACACGTTCAACAGATACACCGATAGCAGCGCTTACCGACACCAGAGTTTCCCCCTCATAATAAACGCGCTCGATAACGTCAAGGCTTCGCGGCTTATCTGACAATTCCGCCTGTACGGATTCTCTTACGGCACGGCAGTAATCAGCCTGTTCGACATTCCGGAAAGGTTCCTCGGCGGTCTCATCGGGAACAAGCTCCATGCGGGAATTTTCCCCGTCTCCCTCGTCTGAACGTATTGGTTCATCGAGCGAAAACGCAGCATTGTTCAATGGTTCGCTGTAAGCTGTCCGTGTGCGCATACCGATAAGCGCCGCAGCATGGTTCCTGAATGGGAATCCGCAGAACGATATAAACAGCATAGCCGATTGTTCCGGCGGTCTGGAATTGTACGCCTGCACCGCATCGAGCATTGCAAAATAGCTTTCCTGCATTATATCCTCGTATGTCACACCGCACCGCGCACACCTTTCCGCGTGTCCCGCCGCGTATTTCGTCGCTGCCATACGGTAATACCGCCGCATTTTCTCCCACAGGAGCGGGAGAAGCTCATCATTACCGCCCTCGCCGATAAGTGCCGCTATTTTCTCATTTGTCATTGACAGACCGCTCCTTTTATGCTAAAATAATATCATATCAGACGCCGGGAAATAATGTCTGTAGGAGCGGCAATGCGGGGAATTTCCCCGTGTTGTCGTTTTTTTGTATGTTTGTCAAGTTGTTTATCCGGTTTCGGTCTGAACCGCGCAGATATATACACCCTGCCGGTGACGGGGTTGACGGTGGGTATCATGTCGATCAGTTCCCTGCCGTACCTGTTTTCGAGGATCCGGCGGAGCTGTTCGTTCTGTTCATGTCTGACCGCCTGCTGTGCCTTTACGAGTTCCGACAGTTCGGCGGTGCGCTTCCGGCTGAATTTGTTGTCGATTATCGTTTCCGTGGGGCGTTTGATGTTCCGCGTTGCGTTCCAGCGGTGCAGCCCCTTGCCCTGCCCCTTTGTGCGGGACTTTGACATGTACTCGGCGATACGCTCGCAGCCGCGTTCATCTTCTCCCGACTGGATCAGGGAGCAGTTGCAGTACCCGCGGTTTTCGCTCCCACGCCCCGCCTTCCAGCACTTCTCGATTTCCTCACGCGGGACGCCGCCGTTTATGACGATATGGTGATGCACGCGCGTGCAAGTGCCGCTTTCGTCCTTTATCCTGCCGCCCTCAGTAACATAGATCGCTTTCAGCTCGCTCCCGTTCTTTGCGTACAGCCGTTTCAGGCGGACTATAAAATTCCCGATCTGTCTCTGCGCTTCGTCGAGCGGAGGAGGATTACCCGTGTATGTCGATGTCAGGTAGTAGTCCCTTGCTCCGAAGTTGTGCATGATTAGCTGTCGGAGCTGATTCCGTGAGTGCCGGTCATTTGCTGCGATGATATGCGGCGGAGTTGCTTTTGACCGTTTTGCCCGCTTCGCCGGGGGAAAATAGCTGTCGTCCATTTCGTAAATGTCAACGTCGAGGAAGTCTGCACCGAACCGTGTTTTTTTCTCTCTTATGTATTTCATTATACCGTGTGTATATTGGCGAAAATGATGAAGAACATGAAGAACGGGGGAAAAGTTAAACCCTATTACAAGCCCTCTATACGGCGAAAATTGCCGCTTTTCGCCGTTTTGTACTTCATCGGAAAAATTTTTTCAGCCGAGCCGACGAATCCCGTCTGTTACAGCGGGTAAAGTTGATTTATCGGCAATTTTGGCACGGCTCAGATACGCGGCGAGAGCGTCGCAGTTAACAAGTATTTTCCCGCGTGAGCCGTCAGCGCCGAGCCTGATCGCGGGAACCTTTCCGGAAATGACAAGGTTGCGAGTAGCATAATACGAGAGACCGAACATCTCCGCAGCGGCTTTGAGCGGTTCCATACGGGGCGGTTTAAATTCTGTGATCATTCATTTTCTCCTTTTTTGTTGACACTGCCCCGCTAATATGATATAATAATAGCGGGGATAAAGTCATTTCAATGTGGTTTTAAACTCGTTTCCCGCCTGATATGCTGCAACATATCAGGCGGTTTTTGTTGTGTCTGAAAGTTCACGCTCGATTCGCTCCAGTTCCGACCACTGCTCGCGCGTGGCTTCTCGCCGAATGAGTTCTTTTACAGGCCGTAGCGCGATATTGCCGCTGTGCAGACGACTGAGTTGAGAACGGTAATAGGC
The DNA here is from genome assembly GCA_017941355.1 of Ruminiclostridium sp. Lineage (GTDB taxonomy): Bacteria > Bacillota > Clostridia > Oscillospirales > Ruminococcaceae > Ruminiclostridium_E. The sequence continues at coordinate 17,593 of JAGAWN010000079.1, forward strand.
GAGAGCTTCATCAACCGACATCGGCATAAAGTAACCGTTGTTTGGTGTGGAGCATATCGGATATCCTTCTGCACGCGCCTGCAATACGGCGGCCTGCACATCTCGCTCGGAGCACCCCATTTTTTCGGCGAGCTTTCGGCATGAGATGGCGTTGTCCTTACCCAGCGGGATATAATTCTTGATGTCCTTCATATTCGTTTCACCCCTTTCAAGTGCCGCTATTCGTGGCGGTTTCGTTATCAGTTCGGGTAGCGGCACTTTGAGCGGCACGTTTCTCCCAAAATCGCCGATTATGTTCGCGAACCTTGTCCTTGTTCGCTGCCCTCCACTCTTTCTGGTACTGGCGTCGAGCTTCAATAACGGCACGTTCATTTGCCGAAAGAGTTGTGACATCAATTTTTACATTTTTCATTTGTATGCTCCTTATAAAGTTTTTCTTTCGCTTGCGCTTGACAAGGAAACAAGTTCTTGCTATAATGTGAGTATAACAGAAAGCAGAAATAAAGTCAAGCATAAATTTCTGCTGTAAACAAATGTAAAGCACAGCTTTATCAAGTGCGAGGTTATTGTGATTATGGCAAGCAAAGCAACACGGTCAACATATACTCCGGAAAAAGAAAACGCGGTATTCGCCACAAGATTACGAAATTTGTTCAAAGAAAACAGTAAAACACATACTGATTTAGCAGATTATATTACAAAAGAAGCCGGCGAAAGTGTAACCCGTCAGGCTGTTGGTCAATGGTGCAACGGTACGACTTGCCCCAATATCAAAACTGTACCAATTATTGCGAAATATTTTAAGGTTTCAACGGATTATCTATTTGGTTTGTCTGATTATAAAACCAGCGATATAGAAAAAAGCTATATTGCAAAATACATGCACATTTCCCCTGATACAATAGATAAAATGCATGTGAATGTTATTAATGCTGTTGGTAATACTTTAGAAGATCAAAATGGTATATATTTTGTTTTTGATAAAATCATATCAAGTTATGCTTTTTGGGATATAGTATGTTCTTGTTGGAATATCGACATGTTAAGTCATTTAAAATATTCCCCTGGCAAGCAATACACCGAATTGAATGTGGAAGATATTTATAAAATCGCCGATAAATTAGAAGTGCTTCCCGGTGACATTCACTCTTTTATTGCTAACAAATCAAAAAAAATCGTAGATGTTTTAAGCGGGGAACGAGAAATAGATGCAAAATGTAATATGTTTAGATACGAGAATTTCAAAGACATAGAGCGAATATCTAATTTGTTTGACTTTAGAGAGCATTTTTCAGAATGCAGCATAGACGAATTATGTGAAATTTTAGGTATTGACGAGTCTACATTGAACGATTTAAGAACAAAGAAAGCCGGTGATTAAATGCCAAACATAACAAAGCGCGGCGACTCCTACCGGATCACCGTGTCTCTCGGAGCTGACGGAACCGGCAAGCAGCGCCGCAAATATCTGACCTTCAAGCCGCCGGCAGGGCTTACCCCTAAACAGGAAAAGAAAGCCGTAGATCAAGCGGCACTTGAATTTGAACATAAAGTCTTGAACGGTGATGTCCTCGACCAAAGCACCCGCTTTCACGACTTCATGAAGCGCTGGCTGACCGAATACGCGGAAAAGCAGTTGAAAGTCCGTACTTACACACGATATCGTGAGCTGCTTGTGCGCGCCGACATCGCTTTCGGCAACATGAAGCTGAAGGACATCAAGCCGCATCACCTGACCGAGTTTTACAACAATCTCGGTGAGCAAGGTGTCCGAAAGGATATAAAATACACTCCCACGGACTACGCCGCCGAGCTGATACGTAAAGCCGGCATGACACAAGCGGCAATTTCAGCAGGCGCGGGAGTCGGTAAGTCCTGCATTTACAGCTGTCTGCACGGGGAAAGAGTGTCAGCGGACACGGCGCGGAAGCTGTCGGACTACTTCAAGGAAGAACTTGACGAGATGTTCACAAAGGACGAGGACAAAGGGCTGTCCGGAAGAACGGTCAAGGATCATCACACTGTCCTGTCCTCTCTTTTCTCGACGGCGGTGCAATGGCAGGTCATACCGTCAAATCCCTGTGAACGTGTCAAGCCGCCGAAATACAAGAAGCCGGAAAGCCGGTATCTCGACGAAAACGGTGCAGCGGCACTCATTGCCGCTTTATCGGAAGAACCGTATCACTATCAGATAGCAGTCTATACGCTGCTGTACACCGGCCTGCGGCGCGGGGAGGTATGCGGGCTTGAATGGTGCGATATCGACGATATAAAGGGTCTGCTCACGGTGCGGAACAATCTGCTTTATGTTCCGGAAAAGGGCTTGTATATCGACGAGCCGAAGTCCGAGAGCTCAAAGCGCGTTATAACGATGCCTGCCGACCTCGTGGAGCTGCTCAAAAATAACCGGAAATGGCAGAAAGAGCAGGAAGAACGTCTCGGGACGGCGTGGAACAGGAATAACAGCGTTATCCGCAACCCAGACGGGAGCCGTATGCGCCCCGATACTCTGTCGAGCTGGTTCCACGATTTTGTGCAGCGGCACGGGCTTCCGGACATATCCCTGCACTCCTTGCGACACACAAACGCCACTTTGATGATTGCGAGCGGTATTCCCCTCAAGACGGTATCGGTGCGTCTCGGACATTCGAGCGTCGCGATAACCGGTGATTTGTACAGCCATGCGATTCAGTCGGTTGACGCGCTTGCAGCGGGAGCACTGAACGATATACTGTCTCCCTCGAAGAATGCCGAGAAGAATATAAAAGTCGGGTAATACAACAAAAGACGGTAAGCTGCAATAGTTTACCGTCTTTTACTTATCTTTTCGGCTCTTTTTCAATCGTTGTGCGACAAATATGCGACAAATGCCCGAAATGATGTTAAAATATCGTTTAGCTGCACTAAATCAAAAACCGCTCAAGCCTTTGCCTGAGCGGTTTCCCTATGGTGGACCCGGGGAGGATCGAACTCCTGACCTCCGCGTTGCGAAGCCCTCTCCGATTTATTTGTGATTTCGTGCAATTTGCCGCAATTGGCTTTATAATGCGGTTTATCGCCGTTAGCGTTTCAATTTATTTAGGGCGATCTGAGGTGATTTTTGACCCCTTTTTGAGGCTTGTGTCAACAAAAAGTCAACAAAAATCGAGCGGAAATGTATAGTTATTAAATCAACACATGTGACAGATCACAAGATATTTCAGATTAGCTAAAAATGCTTTAAATAAGCCAATTAATTTAATGACCCGGCGTGGTCCGCATCAGTGAGAGGCGTGCCGGGTTCTGTTGAAGATATTATACATCATTTGCTCAAAAATGTCAAGATTTACTGCGGAGGTCAAGAGTACGAATACTCTTACTAATTTCAATGTAGTCTTACACTGACTTTTACACTGACTCTTACACTGACTTTTTTGCTGAAAAATCCGTATTTCACGGGCTTTTATAAGAAAAATAGCGTTCTTGCGCTGACTTTTTTCACTGACTTTTCTACGTTTTTCGATTTTAATCCATCTATATAAAAAGGCTCCCGCAAGAGCCTTCAGGTTACAGGCTTCACAAGTTTCTGTAACACGATCACTATAAGAATAATAGCATATTTATCGCAAACTGTCAATATCATTCGTTGAGTAATCGCATCAATTAACGCACGCGTGCGTTAAGATTTATATTAAACACATCACAAACGCATCAAAAGTATTGACTTAACGCACGAATGATGATATAATAATATAAAATCTAACGCACGCGTGCGTTAGATGATGTGTTAAATGAGGTGTTAAAATGAATATCGGATTTAAAGAAGACCTTACAAACGAGTTCAAAAGCGATAAAAAGAAGCTTCCAGACTCAGATATAATTGATGCGGTCGTAGCCTTTGCTAACACCAACGGAGGTGACCTATATCTCGGCGTGGAGGACGACGGCGAGATCACGGGACTGCACAAGGAGCATACGGACGCAGTACAGCTTGCGGCGTTTATTGCAAACAAGACAGTGCCTCCTGTAACGGTTGATGTCGAAAAACGTGATGATAACACATATATAAAAATCAGCGTTCCGAAGTGCAGGAGCATTGTTGCTTCGTCATCCGGAAAAATACTCCGCCGCAGGATAAAAGCCGACGGGACACCGGAGAACGTCCCGCTGTATCCGCATGAGATACATTCAAGGCTGTCCGATCTCAGGCTGCTGGACTTTTCTGCTCAGTGCGTTCCCGATTCGGAATACAGTGATCTTGACGATACCGAACGTGAACGACTCCGTAATGTTATTCGTTCATACAACGGCGAAAAAGCATTGCTGGAGCTTGACAACGAGGAACTTGACAAGGCGCTCAGACTTGTTGACGATATAGACGGAAAGTTGAAACCGACATACACCGGAATGCTGCTCATAGGGCGTCCCGACAGACTCAGACTTCGCATACCGACTGCCGAAGCGTCGTTTCAGGTCATGAACGGCACCAATGTTGTTATGAATGAATCAGTCAATCTTCCTATCCTGGCGGCATTTGAAAAGATCAGTACCTTTATGGACGCGAGAAACTCCGAAGAAGAGATAGAAATGGGCTTTTTCAGGATCTCCGTATCAGATTACAACAAACGCGCATTCAGAGAAGCTCTGGTAAACGCATTCTGCCACAGGGATTACACAATGCTCGGCAGCGTTCGTGTGCTGCTGGACGACAACGGCTTGACGATAAGCAATCCCGGCGGTTTTATCGAGGGTGTTACACTGGAAAACCTTCTTACAGTCGAACCATACGGACGCAACCTCGCGCTCGCAGACGCGCTGAAAAGAATAGGACTTGCAGAGCGCACCGGACGCGGCATTGACCGTATCTTTGAAGGTTCCCTTTTATATGGTAAACCTCTGCCCGATTATTCGGAATCCAACGATGTCATGGTAAGACTGTTTATTCCAAAGAGCCTGCCCGATCGCGATTTTACAAGGCTTATCTCCGAAGAACAGAACAGGCTTGGTCATGAGCTTCCCATAAATTCGCTTCTTGTCATGAACGAGCTGAAACGGAACCGCCGTGCAAGCATTGCTGAACTTTCGGATTCTACACATATCAGCGAATCCAAACTCAGGATCACTGTGGAAAATCTTGTCGAATCCGGTTTAATCGACGCTATCGGCAGCGGACGCAGCAGATACTATACCCTTAGTGCCGATGTTTACAAGCAATCCGACAACCTGACGGGATATGTCCGCCAGACAGGTATAGACAAGATACGGTATCCGGAGATGATATTGAAATTTGCTGAGACAAATAACGGTATTATTACAAGAAAGGACGCTGCCGACCTGCTTAGGTTGAATGTCCAGCAGGCTTACAGGATATTGAAGAAAATGGCAGATGAGGGTAAGCTGATACCGGAGGGAACAGGTAAGGGCGCTTGTTACCGTATAAAACAGTAATTGCTTAGGAATTGTTTCAATAGGTGCCTGTGATATATACCATTGAATTCGATTTATAAAACAACACAAAACCGCAGTTTTATTGAAAACTGCGGTTTTTACTATTAGTTCTTATATGATTTCAAGAATTGCAAGAACAATTCCGCCTTCTCCGGCGGAAGCTCACGGTAACTCTTTACAACTTCCTGCTCATTAGGCGAGAGGTAGAAAGCATCGCCGTTTTCGTTAAAGAACTCAGCCAGCGATATATCAAAAGGCGCGAGCATTCTGTAAAGAGTCTCTACTGTTGGTATCTTCGCACCTCTTTCGATATCGCGTATGTGGGTAGTGGATATACCGGATTCCTTTGACACCCGATAGGCGCTGATGTTTTTCTGTTTGCGAAGCTCCTGAAATCTTTTTCCTAAATCCATAATATCCACACTCCTTTTACAGTATTATAACCTATTCAGCTATAACTAAATAAGACGTCTATAATAGTTGATAATAATAAGTTATAGCTGTATAATTGTAGAGCAATAATACTATAATTGGAGATAATTATGAAAAATTGCTGTTTTACCGGTCATCGGATAATAAAAATAACCCCTGAACTTGTTCAGAGGTTAAGAGATACTATTATTAATTTAATAAAGCAGGGCGTTACCGACTTCTATGACGGCGGTGCAATTGGGTTTGATACGATTGCCGCGGAAACGGTCATAGGTCTTAAAGACGAATATCCCGATATTAAGCTGCACATGCTCTTGCCGTGTCCGTCAGACGAGCAGATAAAGGGGTGGAATAAGTCTCAGATCGCGCGATATGAGAGGATACTGAACGCCGCTGATAGAGTGACTATGGTTTCCAAGCATTATACCCGCGACTGCATGAAGCAGCGCAACGAGCGTTTGGTCGAGCTCGCGAATTGCTGTATATGTTACTGTAATAATTCTCGGAGCGGGACAGGGCAGACGGTGCGTATGGCGCTAGATAAAGGAATAGATGTTATAAACTTATCCGGGTAGTTTTCGCAAAACAGATCATTTTAAGAGCACGACAAAATATGTACAATAATACAGTTTATATTATATCACAAATTGTAGGAATTGTCAAATAATGGAGGATAAAATGTTGTCAAATGTATATCTGCGTAAGGACGGTCGTTATGAGGCACGAATCGCATTAGGAAAGGATAATACTGGTAAAAGGCAGTATCGGTCTGTTTACGGAAGAACGGCAGAGGAAACGGAGCAAAAGCTATTGGCAATAAGCACTCGTGAGTATGCATTAACGGAAATTACCGTCAAAGAGATCACGCTTGAATATCTCACGGCATTGAAACCACAGATAAAGGAATCCACGCTTGCCAACTATCGTATGAAAGCCGAAAAGCACATCATTCCGGCGTTTGGTAGGGAGAAATGCTACAGTATCACCACTAACGCGGTCACAATGTTTATCAACAAGAAGATACAGCAAGGGTTATCGGCACGATATGTTGCCGATATTGTTATTTTATTGAAAGGCGTATTTCGTTATGCAGCCCGGGTGCATAATATCAGGTATCCACTTGATGGCGTAAAAGCTCCAAAATGTAATAAGCATGATGTTGCAGTCTTGTCAAAGAGCGAGCAGACGCGGCTGATCAATATTGCAACAAATGATAATGATCTTCGCTCTCTCGGTGTCGTGACAGCTATGTACACCGGTATGCGTATCGGGGAGCTTTGCGCTTTGAAATGGAGTGATGTTGACCTCGATAACGGAATTATCCGTGTTCATCGTACTTTACAGCGTATCCAGACTGCTGACGGCGACAAAAAGACAAAGATAGTGATAACAGAGCCCAAGAGTACAAGTTCTGTCCGTGACATACCAATCCCAGATTGTCTTATGCAGCTTTTGGTGCAACGACGTAAGGATAGCGATATATATGTTCTTTCCGGTAGCCGTAAACCCGTTGAGTGCAGAGCTATGCAATACTATTTCGCTCAAATACTGAAAAACGCAAATTTGCCGTCAGTTCACTTTCACAGCCTTCGTCATGCCTTTGCCACAAATTGTATCGCGCTCGGCTTCGATATAAAGACATTATCGGAGATATTGGGTCACTCGCGCGTGGAAATAACGCTCAACCGCTATGTTCATTCATCGCTTGAACGCAAGCGGGCATGTATGTCGCTGCTCACATGGGTGGCGTAGTTCGTCAGATGTTCGTATATTTATGGTCATAGAAATATCTGCAAATACGGCATAGTGCGGTCTACTGCATAATTTATCGTAAAATGATCTGTTTTGCGATAAAACATCTCACATCTCAAGCCTGCAACATATTATACCCTTTAATCGCAGAATTATCAATGAGAGCCTGACAGTTCAAGTCAGGAGTGCTGTCGATTGCTGATAAACATACAAGACGACATTATCCGCCTGCATGCGGCGGGACTGCTCACGCGGCTGCTTGCGGACAAGACCACAGGCAAAAACATCATGTGGGCAACGGACGCTTACGCCGAACACGGCACAAAGTATGAGCGCAACGAGCAGATAATGCCAGAACTTATAACCGGATCGAACACCGGCATTATCAAGACCCGCGCCCGCAAAGTCTTTGAACAGCAGACAGAGCGTACCCGCCGCCGCGCCGAAGTATTCACGCCTTTGTGGATATGTAAGAATATGACCGAACACTATTATACAGAGTGTGCGTCGGGGCAGGACACGGACAAACTGATTAACTCGCGGCAGCTGGAGATCACCTGCGGCGAAGCGCCGTTTCTTGTATCGCGTTACGATACGACGACCGGAGAGCCGATACCGATAGCGGAGCGCATAGGGCTGCTTGACAGGAAATTGCAGCTTGCTGGAAAGATCGCGGAGGATGAAGCCGACTGGCTTAACCTTGCACGCAGGGCGGTTGAAAGTACATACGGGTATGAGTTTCAAGGCGACAACCTGTTGATAGCGCGGGTGAACCTTATCGAAACATTTTCGGAATATATGCAGGATTGTTGGCATCGCGAGCCGACACCCGCTAAGATGCGTCCGATAATAAATATCGTCACATGGAACGTGTGGCAAATGGACGGGCTTAACGGGCGAATACCGTATAAGACCGCTGACGAAGACAATGTTCAGTTGTCGTTCTTTGAAGAAGAGGCCGCCGCACCGGAACAGCCGCCGTGTAAGATATTCGACTGGCGGGCAAGGCGACCGCTTGAATACAACGTTATTGGGAAAGGAAACAAGACTATGAAATTTGATTTTGTGATGGGAAATCCGCCGTATCAGGAAGAAAAGAAATCAGACAGTCCGAGAGATTTACCTATTTATGATAAGTTCATGAGTGCAACTTATAAAATATCAGATAAAGTTTTGCTTATTACCCCCGCTAGATTTTTGTTTAATGCAGGGTTCACTTCTAAAGAGTGGAATAACACAATGTTGAGCGATGAACACTTAAAAGTCGTATTTTTCGAACCTAATAGTTCGGCTGTTTTTGCGAACACACAAATTCCAGGCGGTGTTGCTATCACATATCGAGATAGGAATAAAGTTTTTGGGAAAATTGGTGAGTTTATTCCTTATGCTGAACTAGTCAGCATCATGGCAAAGTGCAAATCTGATAAAATAATGTCTGATTTGATATCGTCAAGAGATTTATTTCATTATTCTGATTGTTTTTTTGAAAAGTATCCGGAGAAAAAAGCAATTAATAATTATAATAATGTTGTAAATTCAAATGCTTTTGATAAATTTGAGGATGTTTTTACTGAAAAACCAACAAGAAAGGATGATATATGTTTCCTAGGTAGATATCATAGTAAAAGAGAAAATCGTTACATTTTAAAAGAATACATTGACTATAATCCATATATTTCTCAATGTAAGGTGGTTTTTGCACAGACAAATGGTGGCGCAGGAACTATAACTGATGAAAAAGCGGCTGCTGTTATGGGCGAACCAACCGTTTACTATGAAATGTCTGGATTTACAGATTCTTTTATTTGCGTTGGCTTAGGAGATAATAAGAGCGCTGCGGATAATTGTGCAAAATATATACGAACAAAGTTTATGAGAGCATTATTGGCGACTTTAAAAAGAACTGGAAGTATTACAAAGGATAAATGGGCGAATATTCCACAGCAAGATTTTACAGATAAATCCGACATAGACTGGTCTAAATCTATTCCTGATATAGATAAACAGCTTTATAAAAAGTACGGCTTGACCGATGACGAGATAACCTTTATCGAGACCCATGTAAAGGAGATGTCATAATGCAGGCGAATATACCAAAAATAAACACCTTTGATAAGGTCGTACCGATGATATATGCGTATAACACGCCCGGTGTCACATATCACGACGGCTGGACAAAGATAGGATATACCGAAAAGCAATCCGTAGAAGACCGCATACGCCAGCAAACACATACCGCCGGAATACAGTGGGAGCTTGCGTGGCAGGACAATGCTATGTACAAGGACGGCTCCGGCGAGTATTTCACCGATCATGATTTCCACAGTTACCTTGAAATAAAACAGCAGATCGAGCGCGAGCCGAAAACCGAATGGTTCAAGATAAACGGTATGGATTCGCTGAAGCTGTTCCAGACCTTTGCGCGCGGTGCGGCAGAATCAAAGTCTGCCGGCAGCGAATACATACTCCGCGATGAACAGAGCCGTGCTGTAAAGATGACAAGTGAATATTTTGCGGGCGGCGGTACGGAGTTCCTGTGGAACGCAAAGCCGCGTTTCGGAAAGACGCTTGCGGCTTATGATCTTGTGCGGACTATGGGATTGCAGAAAGTTCTGATTGTCACTAACCGCCCGAGCATTGCTAATTCTTGGGCAGATGACTTTATGAAGTTTATTGGTTGGCGCGGGGAACTTGCGTTTGTATCAGAAACCGACGCGCTGAAAGATCATGCCGGCGTTATGACAAGAAAAGAATACCTTGATGAGCGTATGTTCGGCAGCAAAGATAAGAAAAAGGGCATGATCGCGTTTGAGTCGCTGCAAGGTCTGAAAGGGTCTGTGTATTTCGGAGGCGAGTTCAAAAAGCTGCAATGGATAAAAGATAATGAGTTCGATCTGCTGATCGTTGACGAATCGCAAGAAGGTGTTGATACATTCCGTACAAGCCGCGCGTTCAAGAATATAAAGCGTAAGCATACTCTATATCTTTCCGGAACGCCGTTCAAGGCTCTTGCAAGTGAGCAGTTCCGTGAAGAGCAGATATTCAACTGGTCGTATGCGGATGAGCAGGCGGCAAAGGAAAACTGGAGCGGCGAGGACTACAATCCGTATGAGCGTATGCCGCGGCTGAATATGTTTACATATCGGCTGTCGGATATGATCTACGATAAGATAAAGCGCGGTGTGGACATCTCCGATGACGGCGAAACAAGCGATTATGCGTTCGACCTAAATGAGTTCTTTATTACTAACGAGAGCGGCAAGTTTGTTCACGAGGACGATGTGCGGAAGTTCCTGCACTCTCTTACGACCTTTGAGAAATATCCGTTCTCTACGCCTGAGCTGCGCCGGGAACTGTCACATACCATGTGGATATTGAACCGTGTTGCGTCTGCGAAGGCGCTGGCGAAGCTGCTGAAAGATGATGAGTTCAGGGATATTTTCGGAGAATATGAGATCGTGCTTGCCGCCGGTGACGGTAAACTTGATGACGATGCCGCAGTTGACAGTGCGCTCGCCCGTGTCCGCAAGGCAATTGCCGAGCATGACAAGACGATAACGCTTACAGTCGGGCAGCTTACTGTCGGGATAACCGTTCCGGAGTGGAGCGGGGTGCTTATGCTCTGCAATATGCAAAGTCCGTCGTCGTATATGCAGGCGGCGTTCCGTCCGCAGAATCCTTGCACGTTTACACAAGGCGGACAGCGCTGGCGTAAGGAAAATGCGTATGTGTTCGACTTCGATCCCGCAAGAACGCTGATAATCTTTGACGAGTTCGCTAATAATCTGTCTCCTAATACCGCCTCCGGCAGGGGGACAAGCGAACAGCGTGAGGAGAATATCAAGCGGCTTCTGAACTTCTTTCCTGTTCTTGGCGAGGACGACGAGGGCAGAATGGTTCAGCTTGACGAAAAAGCCGTACTCTCGATACCGCGCCGCATAAAGTGTACGGAAGTGGTACGTCATGGCTTTATGAGCAATTTCCTGTTCCAGAATATCGGTAATATATTCGGTGCTCCGAGCATTGTTAAGAATATTCTCGAAAAGTTCACGCCCGCACAGGAAGACCCTAAGCGAAATAAGCGTGACGGAATCGACCGTATAGATGATGTTAATGTCGATGATGAAGGAAATGTTCAGATACCGAACGAGATCGTTATCGGTAAGACGCAGGATCTTTTCGGAGATAAGATATATGAAGTCATGAGCGAAAAGGTCGATAATGCGGTGAGCCGTGCTGCGGACGAAATTTCATCGGCTGCGGCTTTCAGTTCTCCGACCACGCTGAATACCGGAAATGAGATCATCAAGGAGCAGACCAAGAGCGTTGCGGAAACGCTGAAAGAGGCTGTTGCCGCTCCGATTATTGAAAAGGTCGCGGAGGATTACGGTTTCAAGAAGTCTGAAAAGGAACGCATAACCAAGCAGGTTGAGAACGAGATAGAACGGACGGTCACGGAGCTGCGTGATGACTGCATACAGCAGACAAATATCGCAAAAGCTGAGTTTGAGCGCAAGCAGTCCGAAGCAGATACCGCCGAAGAACGCAAGCAAGCCGAACAGGAATATCAGGCACAGATCAACAGTGCGTTACAGGCTCTAAATGAGGGTATCCAAAAGGAGACCCAGCGCATTGTTGCCGAAAAGCCGCAGGAGCTTGTCGCACAGGCTGAAAAAAAGAAGGAAGAAAGCGAAAAGAAGGGTATCGAGGACGATATCAGAGCGCATCTGCGCGGATTTGCCCGGACGATACCGAGCTTTATCATGGCTTACGGCACGGATGAGCTAGTGCTGGCGAATTTTGACACGGCCGTTGATAAAGACGTGTTCTACGAGGTCACAGGGATCACACTTGACGAGTTCCGGTTTCTGCGTGACGGAGGCGACTATACCGATGAAGCTACCGGAGAAACACAGCACTTTGACGGGCATCTCTTTGACGAGGTGGTATTTAACGATTCCCTACGGGAGTTCATGAGAAAACGCACGGAGCTTGCAAATTATTTCGATGAGAGCCACGAGGAAGATATTTTCGACTACATACCGCCACAGAAAACAAATCAGATATTTACACCGCGGTGGGTAGTTCAGAAAATGGTCGATGAACTGGAGATAAACAATCCGGGTTGCTTTGATGATTCCGATAAAACTTTTGCGGATTTATATATGAAGTCCGGTCTGTACATTACCGAGATCGTTAAGCGCCTTTACCGCAGCGAGAAGATGAAAGAACTGTTTCCCGATGATAAAGACCGTATCCGGCATATCATAAACAAGCAGGTCTATGGTATAGCGCCGACGCAGATCATATATCTGATAGCGACCAATTATATCTTGGGATTTGATGATACTTTGAAGACCGAGACTTCGCACTTCGCTATGTATGATACTGCGGAGGCGGCGAAGAATGGTACGCTGCAAGCGGTTGTAGATGAATTGTTTGAGGGTAAGTGAATAGGTAATTAAATAATGATGTTAGCACCTGTAAGTTTTGATACTTGCAGGTGCTTTTCATTTTGCCGTGCCAAACTTATTGCGATGTGATAAATCGCATAATCGCCAATCCTGCGTTTTATGCGAACTGACGAAATCACAGTAATTCCTGATATTTTTTCATGAAATCTACCGCAATCCTGATTTTAAAATCTCCAATATAGTGAGGAGACTTTTTCATGTCCGGCAAAACCGACACCTGACTTACGGAAACTCGACCTCGTTATGTGCAGGATAGACGAATATGCAATAACAGAGCCATTTATTTTTAATTTACCCTTTAAAATCAGCGTAAATTTTTCCTTATATATGAAAGGACTCGAAAGCTCCCAACAAGTTATTCGCAAAATGCACAACTCGCGAGCCCTGTTTTGTGCAAGCATACGAAAAATTGAGTGATTTTTTAAAAAGTCGAAAAAACAGCGAAAATATACCTTAACATTTCGTATAAAAAGTTCCCTTATTATGAGAGGACTAATTGCGGTTTAAAAAATGCACAATAGAAAGGGATAAATCCACGCCAAGTTATACAAATATAACGAACTTATCAAAAATGTTTCAGTTAGCCTTTGAAAACGACCACAAAAATCGGTATTTTTTATCCTTATATATGAGAGGACTTATTACATCATAAAATATTGCACAATCCAAGTTGCTAATTTTGGGTCAAACTATACAAATTTAACGAAATTCGCAAAAATGTTGCAGTTAGCGGTCTGCAACACCCGCTAAAATCGGCAAAAATTTTCCCTTATTATAGAGGGGCAAATATTTCAAGCACATATCCGGCATCGTCAACGGACTGTTTTCCGAAGTCTGTGCCCCATATTCGGGCGCTCACAAATATGAATATCACAAATTCGGCGGTCTGAACTCGCCCGATCAGATTTGTCGGAGCACAGGAAAGGAGATGGTTCCAATGGTTTTATAATTCTGAGACGCGGGATTCCGTAGCCCGATAATAGATGTACAGGTTATCCAAGTACGGAACTGTCGCTCACGCCGGCAATTATGCACACATACGAAAATCGAAATAACGTAGATAAAAGGGGGCTCTGAAATCCCTATAATATTGGGAACAAAATTCAGAAAGCCGCGCAAACAATGAAATTTAAGGAGGTCACAGAATGACAGCAAGAGAAAAAGCAACGATAATCACGAAGATCACGGAATGGTTGGAGCACGAACTTCATACCGATGACGCAGTACCCACCCCGCCGCCTGTCACAGAGTCGGAACAGCCCACCGAGCTTCTCACGCTCAAAGAATGTACGGAACTCGTGAAGGGTTTGTCGGAACACACCGTCCGGCAGCTCGCCGTTCAAGGTATCATTCCGAGCATACGCACCGGAACGGGCAGAAGTAGCAAGATACTTATAAACAAGGCAGCCCTGCTGAACTATGTGTCGGGAACTGGCATCAATAATACGCCGAGTACATAACTCTCGTATCAACCAACCGCTCACGATTTATCATCGGCTGACGTAATTATATCACTCCCGCCAGCGACTGTAAAGGGCATCCAAAACTTTTTTGCTTTGTTATCGTGGCAAAAAAACTTTCAGAGCCTGCCCTTGACAGCCGCAGTCGGAAAGTGATGTGTAGCAGATAGCCGAAGAAAGAATAAGAGCGTGTTTGCGGCGCAGAAATGCTTATCCGGCATCGGCATAATGCACAGGTCACATACCTGTTTCTTTGTAGGAAAGATAGAAAATTCGATTTTACCGTCAAAAGATGTCCCATTTTTGTCGTTTTTTGTAGGTATTATTGAGAGGACATTTTTTCAGCGCCCTGCTCCTCTGTCAAGAATCCGGCCAAGTTAAACAGACCAAATCGTATCAACTGACAAGTCTGAGATCAGAAACAAGAGATTTGTTGTATAATTTTTCAAAGTCATCCGGAGAAAGATATCCGCAGTGACTATGAATTCTGA
>JAGAWN010000080.1 GCA_017941355.1 Ruminiclostridium sp.
GGAGGCGTTTCAGGGCGTTACTCCTTCATTCCACCTCTCGGATTATCAGTTCTATGAAACTGATGTATAAACTCCTTTCATAATTCATACATTTATTTTCAGCTTCACGCCTGACCTTTTCAGTCAGGAACGTGTCGCACTGCCTATCTCATCCATGTAGAACATTACGCGCTTGTCGAGCTGCCCGCCCTTTTCGTCCGCGACCGTGAGCATCTCGCGGTAAAGTTGCTGAAATATCAGAGATATGAGGAAGTGCTTGGTGGCATCTTCCTCGGGCAAGACCATGTATATCGCGGATTTGCGGGAGCAGAAGTGTTCGACATCTATCGAGGTGTCAAAGCACAGGATCTGTTCAAGCTCGCTGTCGAGAAAGGCGTTCAGACGCGACATCGCTGTTGACATAACGCTATTCATAGCCTGTTCGGAACTGTTCAGCGCAGCTCCCGCGAACCAACGAGCCTTGTGCTCGCCCGGGAGCTTATCCATTAGCAGCTTGAACTTCGACTTGCCTTTGACATTGCTGGGCGCGAGCAGGTCTTGAATCAGCTTGAATGATGAACCTATCCATAGACCACCGACAGGGCAGACTGCCCCCTCGGAGTGGATTCTGCTTTTTTCAAGGCGGTCGTGCAATGTAGTACATATTCGAGGAGTTTCCCCCTCGTACTCTGTACCGCCTTTCGTGCCTGATAAAATCGGCAGACTCAAGGCCTGCAAGAGCGTGTTTGACCGTACTCGTTGACAGCTTCAAGTCTGCCGCTAAGTTAAATATATAAAATTGCAAAAATAGTTGAATTCGCTCAACTAATATGGTATAATAAAAAGATAATAAAATCAAAACTTAACTTACAGTTAAGTTAACCTAAACTATATTATAGGTGAATTATCTCAACTCGTCAAGTCTTTTTTGAAAATATTTTCAACTTTTTACAAAATTTCTGATGGGGAATGTGATTTAATCATGACTTTTTATGAAAGATACGAGCAGTGCTGCCAACAAAAAGGGATAAAACCCGCCAGTCAAGAGACCGCAGATAAATTAGGATGTACCAAATCCAACATATCTCATTTAGCGAAAACCGGACAGACTCCCCGCGGGGATCTTGTTGCCAAATTCGCTGTAATGCTCAATATATCTGCAGATTATCTTCTCGGATTAACAGAAACACCCTAATGTTCACAAAGTTTTCCCTGAAAGTTTGTGTAAATATCCGAATTATTTGACTTTCTCTGACAGATGTGATATAATCGGAAAGGTCGCATAAACGACCGGAATCGGAGCTGAAAGTCAATGGAATATATAGAGGTCACAGTCATCGGCGGCGATATCTCCCCCGCCGAACGAGATGAATATATAGAGCGAGGAAAGAAGAACAAGCCGGACATGATACTGACGGCGTTAGAGATCGCGCTTGACGGCGAGTACGCAGATGTAACGTACCGATACAGCGATATCCCGCCAAATATGACGATCTGTATCGGCGGCTGCATGATCGGTAGGTTCGGCAGCTTCAACCGCGGTAAGCAAGCCGAATACCTTGATCGTGTACCGAACGACATAAACTAAACAATTGAGAGCCTGTAAGCTCAGATGCGAGTAACATCGCATTTGAACTTGCAGGCTCTTTTTTATTGCTAAAATTCAGCAGAAACAGAGATATTCGTTGGCAATAACAGGAAAAAATCGTCAATGTATATGAATTTTTCTCAGAAAGGAGCTCTTATGTATTTTACAGAACCCCCACACCTTCAACGTATCGAACACAGGAGATCATCGATAGCTTCGGACACCCCGACGTTATATGGGCATCGCCGGATTGCACTACATTCAGCATTGCGGCGATATCCCACCACAGACGGAAGAACGAGGAAACCGGAAACCTCGACCCTGTCAGCGATTACGCGAAATTCTGTGATAAAGTTGACACTCATGTCCTTGATCTCATTCGTGAACTAAAGCCAAAGTATGAAGAAATAAGTCTTGAGGGTTTTAAAACAGTATCCGGAGAGATGTTTAGGAATTATACCTTCATGCGCGATCCGTTTGTTACGCTTTGGTATACACATATATCTTTTAACAAAGCTTCTATCGTAGCCCTTAACTGCTGCGAACGAATCCGGATAGAAGTGAATTCCAAAACTAAGCAGATTCTGATTATACCGGTTACAGCCAGAGATAGGGACGGGGTAAAGTGGATAAAAGATCCCAAAATACAATCCAGTAAAAAACTATCTTGCAAGCCTTTCAGTTCCATATTATACGATACTTGGGGATTAAAAAAGGATCATGTATACCGAGCAGTCGGTCATTTTGTAACATCAGATAGTAAAGTGATGATGTTATATGATTTCAACAAACCTGAGACATGGTTGTTCCAAGAGAAGGAAAATGGTAATAATAATGAATGATCCGTATATTTCATTTTATCTGAGAACTCATCGAATACATATCTATATTGAAACACTCAGAGCAATCGGATGTCCCGAGAGAGTATGTTTTATGATAAATAATGATGGAGATCAATTGATATTATCGCCCTATACAAAGCGAGATCTGCTATCACATAGAGTGCCGAGAGGCGTGTATCATGGTACTGACGAATTTGAGGTGTCCAGTTTCAGATTATGTGAAATCATTGCGACTCTACATAATTTGGATCCTAACAAATCCTACAAGGTATTGGGAAATACGATGCACAAATACCACATGATACGATTTGACCTCAAAAGAGCTGTTGAAATAGGTACAGACTCTACTTTCAGGTTCTAAGCACAAAAACGGACGATGCCGATAGAAGTATTTCTTGTATATGTTATGAAAAATATACTGTTGACTTATTACGCTGAGTGATGTATACTGAAATATATAGTTATAGGGGCTGAAACCAACAATGGATACAAAAGATTTTGATAATATATATATTACCGGAGATAAGCACACCGACTTCAAAGATCTGATTCGAAAATCAATGCGTTTTGGATTTACCGACCATGATCTTTTAATAATTCTTGGTGATGTTGGAGTTAATTACTTCGGGGACGAGCGCGATGATCAGACGAAAAAGGTACTGTCAAGAGTTCCTTGTACTGTTCTGTGTATTCACGGCAATCATGAAATGCGACCGACATGTGCTGATATAGCACACAAATACAAGCAAATTGAATGGCAGGGCGACACAGCATATATCGAGGGTGTATTTCCGAAAATAATCATGGCAAAGGACGGCGCAAGATACAATATCAACGGCAGAGAGTTCTTGATAATCGGCGGCGCATACTCTGTCGATAAGCATTATCGGTTAAGAATGGGATACCGGTGGTTCCCTGACGAGCAGCTGACTGATGAAGAAAAGGATATGATACGCCGGAGCGTTGAGGAACACGGCAATCGTGAAGATATTATTCTTGCCCACACCTGCCCGTACAACAATCGTCCAATAGAATGTTTTATGCCAGGACTCGATCAATCAACTGTAGATGAGTCAATGGAGCAGTTCTTGCAGGAAATAGTGGACAAAGCCAAATACAACACGCTCTATTGCGGACATTGGCATACGGATAAGGTTGATGGGAAAGTACACATACTGTTTCACGACATTATCTTATTAGAAGACACGAAGGAACAATAAATGGAGAATAAATATAAACTCGTTGCGCCCGATGTGGACAGGCTGCTACGCTATTTTGACAGACGTTTCAGCAATCCGACGGGCAGCACGCCGAGGTTGAGAGCCGCCGTAGAATCGCTCTCGAAGATACTTACGCCGCTCAAACCCCTCCAGTCCAATGAAGAGGCGAAATCTATATGGATCTGTGTTCCGAGGGGAGACATTTCCGATTATGACAGCTTTGACGACCTGAAGGAATACGGCGATGTTGAGACTTATGAAGAATATCTTGAGCTGTACAAACAGGATTATCCTTATGAAGTGAAGTGGTATGAACTCGTTGTCGTTGAGAGCTATGAGAAAGACGGCTCTCTTTTCTATTACGGAGTTGGACTCGGAGACAAAACGGTCATAACTGCGCGTGTCAAGGAAGAAGAAAAGATATCGTCCGACATCGAGAACGCTGCTGTGGAGCTCTGCGTTCTTATTGAGCCTGCAGTCAAGGAATCAATACAATTGCTGAAAGACGGGATATATAACGACAGAATTGAGAATGAACTTCCGTATTGGTTCAGAACCGGCGTGATAAGGCGTGCCGATTTATGGAAAGCTTATCCCGATACAAAGGACGGAGATCTTGACGGGCTGTCGGATGAGACTATTGATCAATTCCGCAAACTGATTATAGCGGGAAGAAACGACGAGCACTGTATAGGTCGTATAAAGTCTTTTACCGCTAATGACTATTTCAAAGCCTGCGCTCTTGGCTACAAAGTCTGTGGGAGGAATACAGAGGGTATGTCCCCTGCGGAGATGTATCTGAAATACTCTGACGGTCGTGACGAGGGATTGACCGGCACCGGACACGGATTGAATGAAGGTCCCGGCATTGATTTTGACGATCCGGAAGCGTGGAACGAATGGTACTTCGGTAAGCGCGGCGGCGGTCA
>JAGAWN010000081.1 GCA_017941355.1 Ruminiclostridium sp.
CTCCTTATCATGAATTGCAAAATCCACGCACATACCTTTGGCGACAAAGTTCTGGTCGCAGAATTTCCGAACGAGGTCGATCTGCTCCTCCCGTGATAATTCTCGCGGAAGTGCTGCATCAATGCTTCGCGCTGTCTGACTGTTTTTGCGAGTTTCTTTCTGTTCCGCAGCATTCCAGAGCACAGTGCGTTCGTGAAACCGTTCGGGAGCTCCCACGGGCAGCAGGATCTCTTTGTGAACAACTTCGTGCTTGCGTCGGTAGTCATGGGTGACACCGTCTCGCTCATTTTTGATCTTCTCTCCGGCGATGTAAGCAGCTTTGGCGACGCAACTCGCGCCTGAACTTCGGGATACGATCTTGACACTAAAATGGTAAATAGCAATTTTGGTTTCCTCCTTCGTGATTTTTAATTCTCTGAAAATGTTCCGGAACATTTTGTTCGTTGAGCTCAAATATATTATGGCACGCTATTGACAAAAAATCAAGAGTTTGGTATCATATTTATTAGAACGATATGGATTCCGGGATTTGGGCAAAATCCATATTGTCAAAAATCAAAAGTGAGGTTTTAGGCTTCAATGAGCGAAACTTACGAAATGACTCCCGTAGAAAAATATGACTTCATTCGCAGAAACAAGAAAAACATATCCTTCAACGGTTATTATAATCATGTGCATATTGATTCTGCTGCACGGACTATTACTATAGATGTTGACGATGATTATGAATTTATCGAAGAAGGCAACGAGTACAAGCGTCTCAAAAATTTCGATTCTCGTGAGCAGCGACTGATAGATGCAATATTCCGTCCGCATTTAATTGATGAAGACGGCAAGCGCATAGGTACTCCGGAAAATGAAGATGACTACCGGTTCTTCCCGATAGTCAGTCACAGAGATATTACGAAAAAGTTTAACGGTGATTATGTTTACCATGATGTTTTTCATTTAAATGCACATTACAGCGAAAACAACAGGACGCTGTTTAATCCGTTTGCCGGGCTTCTGATAACATTTCCAATTGGCGAAGGATTACTTGATTTTTGCTTTTCGATGTTTGGTGCATCTCCGGAAGATTTATTAAACGGAGCATTGGAGAATCTCAAATATAACAATATCAATAAAGAGATCACTACGCCCAAAGCTCGTAACAAAGATGAACTTCGTGATCTTGAATGTGAATATATGCGACGCTCGATTGTCGCGCTCGACCCATATATGTATCGTTCGCTGTATTCTTCAATATTCCCGCCGGAACTGGAAGAAATCTCAGAGACAAGCCTGAAATATTACATTTTCTATCTTAATGAGCTGAAACGGGAGATGCGCAATCGTCTGAAATTTGTTTTCGATGATGCGTTCTATCCAGAAGAACTATCGGGTTTGCGAGCACACGAACGTTTTGCTCTATATGCTCAAAATTACGGAGTTCCGAGATCATTCAGACGTGAGGAATCCTTCTGGATCACTTCAAGAATGGACAAAACATCGCTGGAATGCAGCCGCCTGCCTATGGACGTAATTCTGAAAAAGCTGCATAGCAATGTCACGAGCAAAGAACAGAGTCCTCTTGAAAAAGAAATGGAGCTTGCTCCCGGAAAAGTTGGTGTTTATCACAGCGTACCGCTCTTTATGTCAGTTGCCTATAAATGCTGCACCATTCATGATATGCTGGAGCTTGAATTTACGAAAATGCTTGAATATGACATCAAGCTTCACAGGTGCAAGAATTGCGGACGGTACTTTATTGTCAAGGGTAACTACAACGCTGAATACTGTGACCGCATTCGTGAGGGCAATACTCAGACCTGTCAGCAGATCGCAGCACAGAAAAAATATGAAGAAAAGCTCCAGAACGACAAAGCGGTCTCAGTATTTCGGAAATACTATAAGCGTTACTACGCCCGCAAGCAGGTAGGCACAATAAAGCCTGATAAATTCCGGTTGTGGAATTATCAGGCTTGCGAAAAACGGGATATGTGTCAGCGAGGGGAGATAACGCTTGAGGAGTTTGAGGATTGGCTGGAGGGGAGTTTTAAGAATAGGTGAATAGTATCTAAACTTTTGACATGAGGCTTTTTCGCTTAGGTCTTAGTTTATAGTAAAGTTTATTCTTGCGTCACAGTAAAAGTCATTAATGAAGTGATATAAAACATAAGTATAATTACCGGAAGGCATATTTTTAGGAAACTCCACTGCAAATACACCGCTTGGTGTTGAGAAAAACGTCGGATCTTCTATAATCTTATTGCCGGATGAATCAAGGATTTCTCCTCCGTGTCTCCAGCTTTCAAGTTCACTTTCTGTCAATTCCCGAGAATAACTGAAATGACCGGAAATTCCTCTGTCGAAGTCCACAATCATATTCCCATCGCCGTATGGTTCCTCATAATGGAATCCTTCATCAATATCAAAAAACTGATACTCAGATATCTTAATAGATATATCTCCGGTACTTGTTGCAGATGATTCGTTCAAAACTGTTTCTGTTTTTTCTGATAATTGGTAAGTGCCTAATGAACCTTTATTTTCACAATCCAAAACTATTTTCGTTCCTTTTTCAACATATGTTCCCTTTTCTATGTGTTGTTTTATTACTTTGCAATCACCTTCGTTTATCGAAGATGAACCCTCACCCACAAATTGTATTTCATCGCTGTCAAACCCAGCAAGCGTAAGATTATTTCGAGCCAATTCGCATGATAGTGCCTCTACGTTTGGAACTTCTATATAATTATCATGAAAAGTGTCATAATTGTATTTGTTTGCACAGAGACATGAAATTAGTAATATAGTCGCAGCGGAAATAGAAATGCCACCTATTAGTATTCTTCTTGCCTTTCCTTTTTCTGTTTCTTTATTTGAGATGATAATACTTAGGATCAGACTTATTAATGCAAGGACAATTCCGATAATAGCTATTATTGTATCTGTATGTTCTGCAATCCCTTTAATAAAATTATATTCCATAGTTGTTTTCCTCCTGAATTTTCAAATTTCGACAAAAACTTAAAACAAATATTCAGATTCTCAATCTTTCTGTTAGCCACGGTATATCTATGTACAGGTAGCCTATGAATCCTTTTTCGCTTTTGTTCATGGTTTTGTCCTCCTGATTAATAAAGTCTTTGAAAATCATTATTTGTTCTTTCTTTTACAAGATTTCGGGCATAAAAAACATCTTTAATATTATACGGCGTAACACACGATATTTCGGCAATACTCTTAAAAACTTCTTCTGGATATACAATATCTTTCGGGCGAAAATCTGATTTTTTCTCTATGGATGAATCATATCTTGCCACACCCTTCATTCTTTCGTGTAAATGCGCGTGCCATTTTTCGTCTGAATGATTAAAGCCTTCTAATTCTTCGCCACGTGTAGATACTCCATATTTCTCCATAAGCTCCCACTGTCTCGTAGCCATGATCTCACGCAAATGTAACAGAGCATCTTTTTCCGGCAGTTCATAAAGCGGTATTGGATTATCAATAAAAGTATGTATGATGTTTTTCTTATCAAGTATTTCCATATTTCTGACATAATGAGTTATTGGAACAACATCACACCTTGCTGCAAGTGATAATGTATAAACTCCCTTCCACAGTTTCAATACAGGTATCTCACTTGTTTTATTCCAGCCGCCTTCTGGAAACAGCATAATATCTGTACCGTATTCCATTACTTTCCTACATTTATTTATAGACGAAGCCCTGCTATGCTTGTTTTTTCTGTTAAGAACAACACAACCGACAGCAGCAAGCGCAGCGCCGTCAAAGGCATTGTACAACAATGGAAGACTTCCAATCACCAGATATGCATGACGACCTGCGGCGAGTACGGTTGCCAGAATATCATCATGAAATCCATGATTTGCAACAAATATCACGGGTTTATCTGGCAATATAATCGGCTCAGTGTTTTCTAAAACCTGTTTGCATTTCAGCGCACCTGGACCTATCTTTTTCAGAATATTATAGAATTTTCGCCTTGATTTGATCTCTTTTTCACAAACAGCTTCGCCGGGATTGCTGTCAAGCCAATGAAGATAATTTTTATTATGTGCATAGAACAAGCCGGACATTTCATCATATCCGTCGCCAAGAAGATCGGAAAAATCATTTAATTCTGTTCCGTATTTATCCATAACACACTTGTTAAACTTTTCTTTCTGATTTTGGGTTAATAGTAGCAAATAATACACTCCTTTTTATTTCATGCTCGTCCAGCGGCATGGTCATGCGGCGGAGAAGGGAGAGTTTTTTGAAAGGTTTAAGATCATTCTTTTTCGGGTATATCTATATTATCAAACAAAGGGTCTTTAACAAATATAGCTTTATTATCAAACGTATATGTTTCAAGCTGCCTATAATCTATTTTTCCCATAAGTGTATAAGGCAATTTATCAACAATGACATAAGAAAGGGCTTTTTCTCTTTCCGGGAGCTCCTTAAAGCACAAATTATCTATTGACTCAATAATTTCTTTATGTGAGCCCTTGACTCCATCTTTCAGTCTGATAAATGCAGTTGGAATAACTCCACCCTTGTCATCGAGCGGTATTCCGACAACTGCACAATTGCTTACTTGATCATGAGACATAATTACATTTTCTATCGGGGACGCACCGACAGTATGACCGTCCGGACGCATCATTACTCTCTTATATCTGTCTATTACCCAGTTTATACCGTCTTTGTCAACACGAACTTTGTCCCCGGTTTTGTAAAATTTAAGACCGTTTTCATCGTAGTAAGTGATTGCATCTGTCTCAGATTTATTATTATAGTAACCGAGCATCATTGTGGTGCTGTGCAGGTAAAGCTCACCTGTTCTCTCATCTCCGGTTATTTCCTCCCCAGTATCCGGATCAAATATTTTTGCAACACATTCAGGGAAGAACACACCCACGCTTCCTTCTTTATATATATCATAATTGCTTAAAGTTACTGATACTGCACCACCAAACTCAGTTGCACCATATCCGATTATTACTTTTACTTTAGAGCCGTGTGTTTCAAAAAAGTGATTGATTTTATTAACTGAAGCCGGAGAAATCTTATCACCGCCAATTGTGGGTAATATCAAAAAGGAAAAGTCCATTTTTTCAAGTCTTCCGTTATCGACAAGCGATTCCCAGAAACGTGGTACTGCAAGTGAATTGTTTGGTTTATACTTTTTTATAAGCATATCAAACTCATTCGGATTATACTTCGGAATCATTTGAATATTCCAGCCGTTGCAAAGTGAGTTGTGCATTCCGTTCATAGAGCCATAAGCCGAGAAGAACGGAATACAGCCTAAAAATGTGTTCTGCCTGTCAAATCCTTCTTGCCCGCTCATCTGCTGCCTGTGCATAGAGTTCATTGCCATATTAGACAGCATCACGCCTTTTGCGATACCACCAGATGTGCCGCTTGTGTAAACAATACTTGCCGGTTCGTCCGCTTTATAAGCGCTGTCTTTTATTTCTATACCTGCATTGTTAATAAATTCCTGAAAGGTTATATAGCAGGAAGCTGATTTGTAATTCTTAATTTTATATATTGCCTTAACTCCTATAGCTTCAGCAGTTAAACCTTTTCTTTTAGAAAATGCGTCTGCCGGAGTGATAATTATGATTCGTTCAGTTTTGTAATTATCGGCATAGTCATAGATTTTATCATCTGCAATATCGCTTATTACAAATAATAATTTTGAGTTTGTTACATTTGTTCTTTCCATTATAGCACTTGCATTTGTGCGAGGATCAATCATATTGGCAATTGCTCCAATTCTGTTTACGGCGTAAAACAAATATACTATCTCAGGAATATTAGGTAAAACAAAAGTGATAATATCTCCTTTTCCTATTCCAAGAGCGGTCAAAGCCGATGCGCATTTCTCTATTTTTTTGAACAGTTCTCCGTAAGTTATTTTACTGCCAAAATATGACATGGATATATCGTCCAAATGATCTCGATTTATGTCATACATGAAATCATAAGCTTTCATCTCAATACCATTATGTATTTCTTCGAGAACGTTTTTCTTAAAGTACTTTAAATGCTGTTCCATGTTTATCCTCCTAATTGCGGTTTCTCTTACTGAATAAAAACGCGTTTGCGCGGGAAGGTATCAGGTGCTCCATAACTGTCTGCACCTCCCGCTGTTCTTTATCTTCTTTTGTGACATAGATAGAGCGGACAAGTACCTCCATTGGAAAATTAACCGCATCGCACACTTTCTGATAATTCTCCAACCACTGTTCCGAAGCGTTATCCGGCAGCTCGTCCCTGCGGATATGCCCGTATTTCTCAAATATCTCCCATTTGAGAGTTGCCATAGCATCGCGGAGATCATCGGTAAGCTCCCGCTTCATATCGGGATCGTATTTTTCAATGCTTATGTTTTCGCCGATATTGATGTAGTATGTATCTCCATAAAGTTCGATTGCAACAGGAATAATATCTGCACCGGATTCCAAAGCCATTTGAGCAGATCCTGTATATAGATGCATCACAGGTTTGTTTTCGGTTATATTCCATGTACCTTCTGGAAATATCATCACATTAGATTTCTTTTTCAGTACTTTTATTGCAGTATTCAGAGCGTTCTGTCTGTCCCTTTTGTCCCATGTGTCAACTGCAATCGCTCCGTTTAATGAAACAAGAAAATAGTCGAGCTTTTTATAGTAGTCTCCGACATCTCCCCAAAACCAGTAAGCCTGATCCTTGTATGCTTCGTATGCAACAAGTCCGTCTATTTCGCCGACATGAGTGCAGGCATATACCCGCGCTTTGTTATTTATTATTCGCTTATCATCAATAATGACATATTTCCGCTTTTCACATAGCCGATTAATGAAAAGGGCGAATCGCAGCATGTGACTGAAAAATCTTTTTGTCCCGATATGCTTTATCTCTTTGTCTTTTTCTTGGTCGCGCTTTTCGCGGTAATATGCTTCAAGCTCCGGAAGCGGCATGGTCATACGGTGGAAAAGGGAGAGTTTTTGGAATTTATCTTTCATTGCATTTCTTCCGCTATTTTCTCCAAAGTCCTATAATCCACCTTCCCCGCGCGAGTTAGCGGAAATTCATCAACAAAAATATATTTATCGGGAATATGGCTTTCGGGCAGATTATCACGGCTAAGTTTTTCCAGAGAAGATTTAACTGTTTCAGTATTCGCGGATTTGTCCTTAAGTATGATAAAAGCTATCGAGCGATATGCGACAATATCATCTTTCTTTCCGACGACTGCGCATCTTTCAACATATTTTGATTTGCTCAATTCTTCCTCAATGCGCATAGGATAAACACGAACCTGAATCATTTCGGAATTTGTGCGCGAGTAAATTCTCTTTATGCGTCCTGTAATAGTTATAAAACCGTCTTTGGAAATTGTAGCAAGATCATGTGTTCTTAACCACCTTACGCCGTCCTTTTCAAATATTGTTTCGGCAGTTTCTTTTTCATTTTTATAATAACCAAGCATTATTGTATCAGACGATAAACATAATTCACCTTCTATATCATATCCATATTCAATGTCAGGATCATCAGGTGAGATTATACGCACGTTGACATTTCCAAAAGGAATTAACCCTTTTGGTGAATTGGCTGGAGTGAAAAGAATAGAAGCTGATGTTTCTGTCATCCCATATCCGTTTAATATAGAGCATTTAGCATTTGATTCATTAAATGTGACGTTTATTTTATCTTCCCATATTTTTTCAACCTGTTCGCCGCCATAATAGGCTGATTTTAAATATGATAAATCTATGTGATTATTATTGACTATCTTAGCCAAAGCATCATAGTGAAGTCTTCCAGCTACTATATGATTGGATTTGTAATTTATAGTTTGTTTTGCAACATATTCAGGAGACGGATCAGGCAATAAAACGAGCTCCATTGTTTGACAAAGTGGACCATGACAACAAGCATATAAGCCAAAAGCCAGAAACAAAGGAACACAACTTGTAAATTTTTCAAATTGATTATAACTTGTTAATCCACTTAAGTTTGAAGTTAAAAAATTAATACGATAGGCATTTCCTGATTTATTTGACAACATTACTCCTTTTGGAATACCGGTTGTTCCACCAGTATAAATAATTACAGCCATTTCATTGCAGTCAATCCCGACCGGTTCAAATACTGTATTTGTTCCGCTCTCAATGAAGTCTTTCCACCTGACAGAGATGTCATTTAATACAGGGTGCTTGTTTTTAAGGCTCGCAGCCGCTTTTATTGCGGTCGACATAGAAAACTCTATCGGTACAGAAACTATCTTTTCGATTTTTGTAGCTTTCGCTGCCTCAACTATCGTATCATAAGCCATTTCAACGACAAAAACGAGCTTGCTGTCAGTTGAATCGAGCTGGTTATGCAGATCCTGAACAGGAGACGTAAGTCCAAGCCAGTTGCTTACCGCCCCTACCTTGTTTATTGCATACAAAAGATAGATAGTCTCAGGGGCGGTAAGCGTGCAGACACTTACGATATCTCCTTTTTTCACGCCGTTTTTCTGTAATGCGGCTGCTACCTTGTCAATATTCTCAAACAGCTTCTTATATGTGATCTTCCTTCCGAAATAATTCAGCGCAGTATTGCCTAGATAGTCCTTGTTGCAGTAGTAGAGGTATTCGTACATACTGCAATCAGGCAAAGGAGCGTTTATAGCTTCCTCGCTGTAATATTTCAGCCATGGCTTATCTATTGACGGGTAACCTGTGAGTTCTTTTTCGTTTGTTTCCATTGTTTTGTCCTCCAATAGTTATAGACTTTAAGAAAAATATGTGATACAATAGATGATAGAATATCGCAAAACACATCATTTTGCGATAAATCTTTGAAAACCTGCATTGTAAAGCCAATTCTGAATAATCGTAATACTACAAAATACGAAAACATGACGGTCAGGCAGCCCATTTCAGCAATCCCATATACGCCCGTTTCCTATCCATAGAAGAATGAACATACCGATTCAGCGTGATCTCTACACTACTGTGACCGAGTATCTCAGAAAGCGTCTTAACATCGAATCCGAGGGCTATACAGTTTGTAGCGAAAGCATGACGCAGGCTATGAAAATGAACTGACGGTAAATTTACTTTTTTCAGGAGCTTAGCAAATCTATACTGCATTGCCCGGGGTTCAACAGGTTTATTATTTCCTGAAAGCACGAAGCATTCTGATGACGATTTGGCTTTACAGAGCATTTCCATTAAAAATCGCGGAATCGGAATTGTGCGAACCGATGATTGACTTTTCGGCTCTGTTATTATTAATTTTGTCTTTTTATTTCCGACGTTATGCTGTATGCGCTGAATAGTTTTACTGATTTTTATGGTGCAATTATCAAAATCAATATCCCGCCATTGCAGTGCACAAAGCTCACCGATTCGGATTCCGGTATATAGAGAAATGCAAATGCCGAGAGATGTCAGACTTATACTGCCTCTTAAATAATTCAGAAGTTTGGTCTGTTGGTCAGAATTGAGAATTTCTATTTCCGTTTTTGTTCTTTTGGACATTGCAATAGCCTCTGTCGGATTCTTTATTCCGTAAGTTCGGCTGGCATATCGAAAAATTGATTTTAATAAAACTACAATATCGGAAACATATCTTGCCGACAGCCCCGACTTTAATTTGCGATCAATAAATTCCGACACATCTGAAGATCTCAGCAAACAGCACGTGATATTTCCGAGTTCCGGAATTATATGTTTCTCTAATTTCATACTATAATTAGCAATACTGGATTCTTTTAAACGCGCTCTGACAACTTGCAAATACTCATAGGAAAGTTCTTTGACGGTAATTTCCGTTAATGATATGTCAAAACAATGTTTTTCCTGTACAGATAATAGTTTATTTTCCGCTTCTGCATAAGTGCTTCCATAAAAAGAGCGATAATGCCTTTTACCATTTTCATCTTTTCCGAGAGATAGACGAGCTTCAAAGCGTCCGTCCCTGCGCTGATATATATTTCTGTTCATAACGTTCCTCCAAAATAATCCTTGACTTTTCGACATTTTTTTGATATAATATAAATTGGTATTTTATGTAAAAATACCATTTATCGCAAAATGATGTGTTTTACGAAAAATTATCCCGAAAACAAGTTTATTATATCAATTCCTTTTTCTTTTGCAAATCTTATCGTCTGCCCTGTTCCGCTACGGAAATTTCTGCAATAGCAAATACAGCAGTCAGAGAGCTCGACAAG
>JAGAWN010000082.1 GCA_017941355.1 Ruminiclostridium sp.
CAAGGGCAACCCGAATACCGGTGTTGAGGACGTTGCGGCTGTTGCAGGTCTTGCGCTCGTAGCAGCAGGCGCTGTTGTGATCGCTAAGAAGAGAAAGTAAGCGCTTTCGATCCCTCTCCGTATGGGGAGGGATTTTTTTGCTTTCAAGGGCGCGGGAATGCGGGTTTGCGGGTATATCCTGCGCTGAAAAAATCCGGAATGGCGGAAGAGAAAACGAGAGATAACAAGAGAAACAGAGAAAAACAAAGAGAATGCGGGATATATATTAAAAATATGGCGTTTTCGGGTTGACAAATCCCCGCAAAACCGCTATAATAGCAAATGTTCACGAAAAAATTCAGGAGGAAAAGAATATGTCAACTACTTATATGCCCAAGGCAGAAACCGTAGAGCGCAAGTGGTACATTCTCGACGCGGCAGGCAAGCCCCTCGGACGCGTAGCAGCTCAGGCAGCTACTCTTCTTCGCGGCAAGCACAAGCCCACGTTCGCACCCCACTGTGACTGCGGAGATCACGTTATCATCATCAACTGCTCCAAAGCAGTATTAACAGGTAACAAGCTCCAGAACAAGTACTACAGATGGCACACCGGTTATATCGGTCACCTCAAGTCCATTCAGTACTCAAAGCTCATGGCAACACGCCCCGAAAAGGCAATGGAGCTCGCTGTAAACGGTATGCTCCCCAACACAACACTCGGACGCAAGGCTCTCACAAGACTTCGTCTGTATGCAGGCGCAGAGCACAAGAACGCTGCTCAGAAGCCCGAAGTATTTGAATTTTAAGGAGGGGAACAGATATGTCAATGTATGATACAAAATCCTACTACTACGGAACAGGAAGAAGAAAGCACTCTGTTGCCCGCGTTCGCGTTTACCCCGGCAGCGGCTCGATAACGATCAACGGCAGAGATATCGACGATTACTTCGGTCTCGATACCCTCAAGCTCATCGTTCGTCAGCCCCTTAACCTCGTAGGCGCTACCGATAAGTTCGATATCATCTGCACAGTAGCAGGCGGCGGCGTTACCGGTCAGGCAGGCGCTATCCGTCACGGTCTTTCAAGAGCCCTCCTCCAGTACAGCGACGAACTCCGTCCGGTACTCAAGAAAGCAGGCTTCCTTACAAGAGATCCGAGAATGAAGGAAAGAAAGAAGTACGGCTTGAAGGCTGCACGCCGCGCTCCGCAGTTCTCGAAGCGTTAAGTCCATACTTTTCATTGCACAAAACCGCACCTGTTTCCGCAGGCGCGGTTTTACATATTCGTTCTTTTTTGCATTAACTATTGACAAATCGCAGACAATGTAGTATAATAATAAATCATAGTAAATCAATAAGATTTATAGAATTAATAGGAGATAGCTATGGGCGAACTGTTGAAAATAACTGAACTGCGTACTGCGGCTGAAAATAAGGAAATACTTCATGGTGTGTCGCTGACGGTAAACGAGGGTGAGACACACGTTATAATGGGTCCCAACGGTGCGGGTAAATCCACGCTGGGAGCGGCGATAATGGGCAGCCCGGAGTACAGCGTGACCGGCGGGACTATCAGTTTTCTCGGCGAGAATATCACGAGCGAAGCACCCGACAAACGTGCGAAACGCGGTATATTCCTCTCGTTCCAGAATCCCGTTGAGATACCCGGTATAACCCTTTCCTCGTTCCTGCGCAGCGCCTATGAGCAGATAACCGGGGAGCGCATAAAGCTGTTCGCGTTCAAGAAACTGCTGAACTCCGCAATGGAAGTGCTGCAAATGGACGCGGAGTATGCTGACAGAGAGTTGAATGTGGGATTTTCCGGCGGCGAAAAGAAGAAAGCCGAGATATTGCAGCTTCTGGTATTGAAGCCGAAGCTTGCCATACTCGACGAGACGGACAGCGGACTCGATGTTGACGCGGTAAAGACGGTGTCCGCAGGAATAAAGGCATATAAGGAGCAGACCGGCGGTTCGCTGCTTATAATCACACACAATACGAAGATACTTGAAGCCCTCAGCGTTGACCGCACTCACGTTATAGCGGACGGACGTATTGCAGCGGAGGGCGGCGCGGAACTGATAGATGAGATATCCGCGAACGGATTCGAGAAGTTTATATAACGGAGAACAGAATGAAAGAGAAAACGCAGGTAGCGGATATCAACAGATCGCTGTACGATTTCCGCTATGACGAGGACGAGAGCAGCTTCTTAAACAGCGGTATCACCCCGGAGATAATTCGCGAGATATCCGCCGAAAAGGGCGACCCGGAGTGGATGACAGAGTTCCGGCTGCACTCGCTTGAAATATTCGGCAGAATGAAAATGCCGGAGTGGGGACCCTCCATTGAGGGTCTTGACCTTGACAATATAGTTGCATATATACGTCCGAAAAAGCGTATGCAGACCGACTGGAGCGATGTTCCCGATGATGTGCGGGAAACGTTCGAGAAGCTGGGCATACCGCAGGCTGAGCGGGAATCCCTCGCGGGAGTGGGTGCGCAGTATGACAGCGAACTTGTTTATCACAACGTCCGCAAGGAAGTCGCAGAGTCAGGCGTTGTCTATACAGACCTTGAAAGCGCCATGCACGATGACCGGTACGCGGAGATCATACGTTCCCACTTTATGAAGCTCGTTCCGCCGACAGACCACAAGTTCGCTGCGCTGCACGGCGCGGTATGGTCGGGCGGCTCATTTGTGTATGTGCCGAAAGGCGTGAAGCTGGAGATACCGCTGCAATCCTACTTCCGGCTCAACGCGCGCGGCGCCGGTCAGTTCGAGCATACTCTGATAATCGTGGAGGACGATGCGTATCTGCACTTCATTGAGGGCTGCTCCGCGCCTAAATACTACGAAGCGAGCCTGCACGCAGGCTGTGTGGAACTGTATGTCGGCAATAACTCGACACTTCGCTATTCGACGATAGAGAACTGGTCGAAGAATATGTACAATCTCAATACCAAGCGCGCCGCAGTGGGTGAGAACGCAAAGGTCGAGTGGGTATCGGGATCGTTCGGCTCCCACATATCGTATCTCTACCCCATGAGCATACTGAACGGACGCGGTGCGCGGGCGGAGTTTACCGGGATAACGTTTGCCGGTGAGGGTCAGAACCTCGATACCGGTGCGAAGATAGTCCACAATGCCCCGGACACATCATCTTACATGAATACCCGCTCTATATCCAAGAGCGGCGGGATAAGCACATTCCGCAGTTCCGTGGTCATCAACGGGAACGCTGTCGGGAGCAAGTCGGCGGTCTCCTGCGAATCTCTCATGCTGGACAGCAAGTCCCGTTCGGACACCATACCGACTATGGTGGTAAAGACCGACAAGGCGGATGTGGGACATGAAGCGCGCATCGGACGAATAAGCGATGAGGCGGTGTTCTACCTCATGTCAAGGGGACTGGACGAGAACTCGGCTAAAGCGCTGATAGTAAGCGGATTTGCGGAGAACGTGTCCAAAGAGCTGCCGCTGGAATACGCGGTGGAGATGAACAACCTCATAAACATCGAAATGAAAGGAAGTATCGGATAATATGGCTAAACTTAATATTCTTCCGGTACCTACCTTTGCGCGGCTCGGCGTCAATTATGCCGAGCGCGATATCACGGCTTTCGGCAGGAAAGATATAGCCGTTCCCGACGGCGCGGAGCAGCATATCATACAGAATATATCTTCGGACAGCGAAACGAATGTCGCTGTCGGCAGCGGCGCGAAGCTTAAACTGGTGCAGGTATTTGACGGTCGGACGCGCTGTGCTGCGATACTCCGGACTGTTCTTGCTGATAATGCGGAGTTTGAGCTGATACAGCTTTACCTCGGCGGCGATACCGTAAGCGAAGCGGTAACTGAGCTGAACGGGTACAAAGCCGCGTTTACGGCGGATATCGGCTACAATATCGGAAACGGCGGGGGTCTCGATCTTAACATTGTTTCCGTGCATCACGGGCGCAGAAGCACTTCGGATATAACAGCGGGCGGAGTCCTGCGGGAAAACGCGGTCAAGACCTTCAAGGGTACGATAGACTTTAAAACCGGCGCGGCGGGCGCTGTCGGAAACGAGAAAGAGGACGTTATCCTTATGAGCGGTGATGTCTGCAACAAGACGGTTCCGGTAATTCTCTGCGCCGAGGAAGATGTCGTCGGCAATCACGGCGCGACTATCGGGCGCATCGACGAGAGCCATATCTTCTATATGAAGTCAAGGGGGATCCCGGAAGAAAAGATATACGAACTTATCACGCGCTCGAAGCTTGCGCGGGTCATCGGAAAGATCGGTGACGAACAGGAAGAAAAGCGTATCTGCAGCGCACTCGGGTGGGGTGATGAACTTGAATGAGCGAAATTACAAAACGGACTTTCCCGCATTTGACGCATACCCCGGTCTGGCATATCTCGACAATTCCGCTACCACGCAGAAGCCGGGAGCAGTCATTGACGCTGTGCGACAATTCTACCGCGAGGAGAACGCAAACCCTCTGCGGGGATTGTACGGTCTTGCGGTAAAGGCAACGGAGGCGTATGAAAGCGCGCGTATCGCGGTGCGTGACTTCATCGGCGCGAAGTCGGAACGGGAGATCATCTTTACCCGGAATGCGACAGAGAGCCTGAACCTCGCTGCGTACAGCTACGGACGCGCGTTCGTGAACGAGGGTGACGAGATACTCGTCACTGTCTCCGAACATCACAGCAACCTGCTCCCGTGGCAGCTTCTTGCGAAAGAAAAGCACGCAAGGCTCTGCTTTCTCGAATGTACGCCGGACGGAGAATACACGCCGGAAATGCTGAAAGCGGCACTTACTCCCCGCACGCGGATATTTGCCGCCGCTCAGATATCGAACGTGTTCGGCAGGCTCAATCCGATAAAGGAGTTTGCGGAGTTATGTCATGCAAACGGTACTGTCATCGTCTGTGACGGCGCTCAGAGCGTCCCGCATATCCCGGTGAACGTCCGCGAGATCGATGTGGATTTTCTTGCGTTTTCGGGACACAAAATGCTGGCACCGATGGGGATAGGCGTGCTGTACGGACGTGAGAGCCTGTTGGAGAAGATGCCGCCGTTCCTGTCCGGAGGCGAGATGATAGAGTATGTCACCCGTGAGAACGCGACTTACGCTGAACTTCCCCACAAGTTTGAAGCAGGCACCGTAAATGCCGGGGGTGCTGTGGGACTGCACGCGGCGATAGATTATATCGGAAAGATCGGATTCCGGGAGATCGAAAGCCGCGAGAACACGCTTACCCGGCAGCTTATCGAGGGTATGCGGGATATACCGCACGTTCACATCATAGGCTCCGACAAGCCGGAGGAACATCACGGGATAGTTACTTTCACGATAGACGATGTTCACCCCCACGACATAGCCGCAGTCATGGACTCTGACGGCATTGCGGTAAGGGCGGGACACCACTGCGCACAGCCCCTGCACAAGCACCTCGGGGTAATGTCAACGGCGCGGGCGAGCATTGCGTTCTACAATGACAGCGGGGACATTGAAAAGTTTCTCGGCTGCCTGAAAACGATACGGAGGAGAATGGGCTTTGGCGAATGAAACATTTTACAGCGAAGTGCTGACCGATCACAATATGCACCCTGTCCACAAACATGAAATGTCGGTCTGTACCTGCTCCCGCGAAGGTATAAACCCGTCATGCGGTGACGATATAGTACTGAATCTCAACATTGAGAACGGTGTGATAAAGGACGGCTCTTTCACCGGAAGCGGCTGTGCGATCTCGCAGGCTTCTGCGGATATAATGCTCGATCTTGTTATCGGCAGGACTGTTGATGAAGCCGAGCGTCTGCACGAGCTTTTTATGAAGATGATACGCGGAGAGTGCAGCGAGGAGGAGATCGACGAACTTGAAGAAGCGGGTGCGCTGCGCGATATATCCCATATGCCGGCACGCGTCAAGTGCGCAGTTCTCGGCTGGCGCACAATGAGCGAAATGATATCACGTTGAACGGGAATTGAAGAATACCGGAGAGGGGGACGCTTCCTCCTCTTTTTGTATTTTTCCGAAATTCTCTTTGTCTGCCGCAAAAATTACAAAAAACTATTGAAATATAAAACAAAAAGTGCTATAATAAGATGTTACATAAACAGAAAGGACAAAAGAAATGCGTATTTTTGACGCTCATGTTCACATCTACCCCGATAAAATAGCGGAAAAAGCCTCGGTCAATGTCGGCAAATTCTACGGGATCCCTATGGCGTTTGACGGCAGGATAGCAACCATGACCGAGAACTGGAAGAAATGCGGGGTCGAGCACTGCCTCGTTCATTCGGTAGCCACTACTCACGATCAGGTGCCGAAGATCAACGATTTCATCAAGGCAAGCGTTGACGCGAGCGGTGGTATGTTCGTCGGTTTCTGCACACTTCACCCCTCTATGGACACAAAGGAGATCGAAGCCGAGGTTGACCGCGTGATCGCAATGGGGCTGAAAGGAGTAAAGCTGCACCCGGACTGTCAGAAGTTCCGTATCGACGATCCGCACGCAATGGAAATGTATGAGATCATAGACGGACGGCTCCCGATACTGTTCCATACCGGTGACAAGCGGTATGACTACTCCAACGAGGACAGAATGAAGGCAGCAGCTAAGCGGTTCCCGAAGCAGAGAATGATAGCCGCGCATCTCGGCGGTTACTCGGTGTGGGAACGTGCGGTTCCTGTGCTGGCGGGACTCGAAAACGTGTGGTACGATGAGAGCAGCTCTCTCGCGTTCCTCGAACCCGAAAAGGCGACCGAGTACATAAACATTTACGGTGAGGACAGAGTGTTCTTCGGAACCGATTACCCGATGTGGAACATTGCTGACGAACTGGAGCGCTTCAACAGGCTTGATCTTACCGACACGCAGCGCGAAAAGATACTTTGGAAAAACATAACCGGATTTCTCGGAATGTAATACAATTTAAAAGAGGTACAACTATGAAATGGACAGGTCTTAACGAACTAAGAGAAAGCTATCTGAAATTCTTCGAGAGCAAGGGACATCTGCGCATGGCATCGGCTCCGCTGGTGCCGCAGGGCGATAACTCCGTACTGCTCATAAACGCGGGTATGACACCGCTCAAAAAGTTCTTCCAGGGCGTTGAAACTCCCCCGAGAAAGAGAGTTACAACCTGCCAGAAGTGCATTCGTACTCCCGATATCGAAAATGTCGGCAAGACTGCGCGTCACGGCACTTACTTTGAAATGCTCGGAAACTTCTCATTCGGCGACTACTTCAAGCATGAAGCTACCGCGTGGGCGTGGGAGTACCTCACAAAGGTGCTGGAGATCGAACCGGAAAAACTCTGGGTCACGATCTACGAGGAGGACGATGAAGCAGGCGAGATTTGGGCAAACGAGATCGGAGTCCCGCGTGACCGCATAATCAAGCTCGGCAAGGCGGATAACTTCTGGGAGC
The DNA here is from genome assembly GCA_017941355.1 of Ruminiclostridium sp. Lineage (GTDB taxonomy): Bacteria > Bacillota > Clostridia > Oscillospirales > Ruminococcaceae > Ruminiclostridium_E. The sequence goes on from JAGAWN010000082.1 coordinate 7,409, forward strand.
ACGGAAGCGGTCCCTGCGGACCCTGCTCCGAGATACATTTCGACCGCGGCGAGAAGTACGGACCTTTTGAAAGCTTTGAACAGGCAGGCGAATGTGACCGTATCATCGAGATATGGAACCTCGTTTTCACCCAGTTCGACAACGACGGTCACAACAACTACACCCAGCTCAAAAACAAGAATATAGATACAGGTATGGGTCTTGAACGTCTTGCCTGCGTAATGCAGGGCGTTGACAATATGTTCGAGGTAGATACCATTCAGAACATCATCAAGCGCATCTGCACCGTCACCGGCAAGACCTACGGCGCAAACCACAATGACGATGTTTCTATCCGCGTTATCACTGACCATGCCCGCGCTACCACATTTATGGTAGGCGACGGTGTGCGTCCGTCCAACGAGGGCAGAGGCTACGTTCTGCGCAGACTGCTCCGCCGCGCAGCAAGACACGGCAGACTTCTCGGTGTTACAAAGCCCTTCCTCACCGAGATCGTTGAGCAGGTCATCGAGGAGAACAAGAACGCTTATCCCGAACTGGTTGAGAAGCGCGAGTATATCAAGAAAGTCATCGCTACCGAGGAGGAAAGCTTCAACAAGACCGTTGAAAAAGGCTCCGCACTTTTGAACGAGCTTATCGCAGGACTCGGTGAGAACGGTGTGCTCAGCGGCGACGACGCGTTCAAGCTGCACGACACCTACGGCTTCCCGCTTGACTTGACAAAGGAGATCCTTGCGGAAAAAGGTCTGTCGCTGGACGAAGAGCGCTTCAAGGAGCTTATGGTAAACCAGAAGCAGACTGCCCGCGCAAACCAGGCGTTCAAAGGCGGCTGGGACGAGGCTTCAATGAACGCGATATCCGGCTTCAAGACCGAATTTGTAGGTTACAGGGAGCTTACCCGTGAGACGAAGCTTCTTGCCCTGCTCAAAGACGGCGAGAGTGTTCAGAGCGCGGCAGAGGGCGATCAGGTGATAGCCGTCATCGAGAACACCCCGTTCTATGCCGAAATGGGCGGTCAGGTAGGCGATACCGGTACGATAACCGCAGGCGACAGCGTAATGGAAGTTGTTGACACCAAGAAAGCAGCCGGCGGTCAGTTCGTATGCTACTGCAGCGTGACAAGCGGCGAGTTCTTTGCCGGGGATACCGTAACTGCCGCAGTTGACGAGCAGCGCAGAGCCGCAATCAAGCGCAACCACACCTCCGTTCATCTGTTGCAGGCTGCACTCCGTCAGGTTCTCGGCGACCACGTTCACCAGGCAGGTTCTTACGTTGACGAGAAGATCGGACGCTTTGACTTCTCACATTTCAGCGCAATGACCGAGGAAGAGATCGCAAAAGTCGAGCAGATAGTAAATGACGAGATACTCAAGGGCTTAGACGTTATAACCGAGGAGCTTCCTATCGAGGAAGCCCGCAAGAAAGGCGCAATGGCGCTGTTCGGCGAGAAATACGGCGATGTGGTGCGGGTTGTTAGCGCCGGAGACGGCTTCTCGACCGAATTCTGCGGCGGTACGCACGTTGACAACACTTCCAAGATAGGACTGTTCAAGATAATTTCCGAATCATCGGTAGCGTCCGGTGTAAGACGTATTGAATCCACCACAGGCTACGGCGTTCTCGAAGCGCTTGCGAATGCGAAAAAGACTATCTCCGATGCAGCCGCGGTACTCAAAGTTCCGAACGCGAACGCTCTTGTGCAGAAGTGCGAGTCGATAACAGCCGAGCTTTCCGACGCTAAGAAGGAGATAGACAAGCTTACCCGCCAGCTTTCCGCGAACGCAATGGGCGATCTCACTGCGAACGCGTCCGAGATCAACGGCATCAAGGTATTCTCCGCTACTCTCGAAGGTACTGTAGGTGACAGTCTCCGCAAAGCGGGCGATGACATCAAGTCGAAGTATGACAGCTTTATCGCTGTACTCGCGGGTCATGCCGACGGTAAGGGCAACTTCCTCTGTATTTGCAGCAAGGAGGCTGTCGCAAAGGGTGCAAACGCAGGTCAGATAGTTAAGCAGATAGCTGCGATAGCAGGCGGCAAGGGCGGCGGAAAGCCCGACAGCGCTATGGCGGGTATTGCGGATATCTCGAAGATAGATGAAGCTCTCGCTGCTCTCAACGGCATTGCAGAGGGTATGATAAAGTAAACAGACACAACAAAAACAGCAGACCCGAACGACCGGGTCTGCTGTTTTGTTGTTATTGAATTATACCGCAATGTGCGGACAACATTCAGCACATCTTTTCCGCCAGCTTTACACCGCCTATGAGGTGGAAGTGCAGGTGCTTGACGGTCTGACCGCCGTTTTCGCCAATGTTTGTTATAAGCCGATAGCCGGCTTCCAGATGAAACTCATCTGCAAGGCGCTTTGCAAGAAGCATGATATCTCCGACAATGGGAGCCGATGTTTCATCGAGTGCGTTTACGCTGTCAAAATGCTCCTTGGGGATAATGAGGATATGTACGGGAGCCTGCGGATTGATATCCTTGAACGCTAACAGCTTGTCGTCCTCATACACCTTTGCAGACGGGATCTCGCCCGCGATTATTTTGCAGAATAAGCAGTTGTCCATAATGATCCTCCTTTATTCGAGTTCCGATATGATCTTAATAAAACTCTCGGCGTCGTTGAAATCCTTATATACCGATGCGAAACGGATATATGCGACATGATCGGTGTTCTTGAGCTTTTCAAGCACCATGTCTCCGATCTGAACCGAGGGAACTTCCTTTTGCAGTTTGTTTTTAAGCTCCGTTTCTATCTCATCTACCATATTCTCGATAGTCTCGTAGGAAACGGGGCGTTTTATAGTCGCACGGCGGATACGCTCGGCAAGCTTTTCGGAATTGAACGGCTCGATCGAGTGATCTTTCTTAACGACCATAAGCGGGATATTCTCAACTATCTCGTATGTAGTAAAGCGGCACCTGCAGGACAGACATTCGCGCCGTCTGCGTATTCTTCCGTCTGTAGGTCTTGAATCTATGACCTTGCTGTCTTCAAATCCACACTCGGGACATTTCATACTAAATCTCCTTCCGCACGGGCATAAAATTTGTTAATAATATTTTACCATAATTTTTTGTCAATTGCAAGGAGTTTTTTAAAAAATGTTCATATTTTTTGCAATTAAGAAAATCACTGATACTCCGAGATGATTTTTTCGAGACGTTTCACGCTTTCGGTCAACTCGCTGTTATCAGAAAAACCGTTTTTGTACAGCTCAACCAACATTGCCCCGTCAAAGCCTTTTCCGCGCAGTGCTTTGACGAGTCCGGCAATATCGTAAGTCCCCATGCCTACTGGTATGCAGTCGGCACCGGGCTTGTTGTCGCTGACGTGCAGGTGGATAACGGATTCCCCGACAGCGTTGACTATATCCAGCGGATCGTATCCCGCTCGAACAGCCTGCTTTATGTCAAGTACGAACTTTGCGCGGTCACCGCACTCGCGTTTCATCAGCTTCAGAAACTCTATATCCCCGCTTTTGCAGTAATGCACGTTCTCCTGCACCACGGTCACACCGAACTCGTCGGCGGTGTCGCACAGCCGCATAAACCTGTCAATGTACATCTCGTCATTCACCCAGCTCACGCCCTTTTTCGCGCCGTGCAGTACGAACAGTTTTGCACCGGTTTTCTGCATGAAAGCAAAATACTTTCTGTACATCTGCATCATTGTTTCGACTCTGCGCAGGTAATCCGAGAACAGATAGAGCGTTTCCATAGCGGAAGTGAACGGGTGGACGGAAACGACATTCATATCGTATTCCCGTATATATGAGAGTATTTTCTCCAGCGTACCGCCCTCCATTTCACTCATGTGGTTGACAAATATCTCGATATTGCGAATGCCGAGACTGCCCAGAGTGCGGACTGCTTCCTCGGTTAGCTGCGGATATAGGGTTGCTGACGAAACTCCTGCTACCATAAGATCTCCGTTCTATATGTGTACTACTGAAAAAGCTGCCCGTAAGAGCAGCTTTTTGCCTGATATTATGCTTTCTGCGGTTTATCGGGGTGTGCGTTCTTCCAGACTGTCCATGCGGGACCCGCGATGAAGATCGAGGAGTAGCAGCCTGCGATAAGTCCGACAAACATCGGGAATACGAAGCTTACTATAGACTCAACGCCGCAGATCAGTGCAACTACGCACATCGAGAGAACAGCTATAGCTGTTGTTACCGTGGTCTTGATCGAACGGGTAAGCGACTGGTTGATACTGCTGTTCACAAGCTCGTCTATCGAGATCTTCTTGCCGTAGAGCTTGCGGTTCTCACGGACGCGGTCATAAAGCACGATAGTGTTGTTTATCGAGTAACCGAGGATCGTCAGGATAACTGCCATGAAGTTCGCGTCTATGGAAAGTCTCATAAACACGAATGTCGCAAACACCATGAATACATCATTTGCAAGTGCTACCAGAGCAAACGCACCTGCGGACCAGCCGCCGATGTTCTTGAATCTGAACGCGATATAGATTATAAGCAGAATGAACGAGAAGATAACTGCGACGAAGCACTTGAGGAAGAACGAGAAACCTGCGCTGGGCTTTACGTCCTGGCTGTTTACAAGGGTAAGATCGTTGTCAGCGAACTTCGTCTGGAGATCGTTGGTAACTCCCGCCTGCACTTCTGCGGTAAGTCCCTCGTCGGAAGCGAACGAAACCTGCACGGTTTCAAGCTCCGAGCCGAAAGCCGAGCCTGTCGAAACTCCGACAGTACCGAGGTTCATGCTCTCCACCGCGGATTTGACCGCGTTCACATCAATCGAACCGGTGTAGCTGTAGGTCAGCATCGTACCGCCCTTGAACTCGATATCGACCGGAACGCCGAATATGAGAGCAGTGATTATCGTTATGACCGCAATTACGATCGGGATAATGAAGAATATCTTCTTGTTTTTGAGAAAGTCGTACTTACTTTGCATCTGCCTGACCCTCCCTCTTTTTGCCGCCGTAGAAAGCGGGATTTCTGAACGCTTTGAATCTCGATATCGACATAGTCATGAGTCTTGTGGTAAGGATACCGAACAGGAAGTTCAGAACAACGCCGACCGCAAGCGTATAACCGAACGCGTAGATCGTACCGGCAGTCGAAACGCCGAACCATGTGAATATAGGAGTGAGTATGATCGAAGCCCAGCTGTCGGGAGTACCGAATGCACCCATTAAGATCACCGCAATGATAAGCATTGTGATGTTGCCGTCGAAGATAGCCGCGAATGCACGCTTGAAGCCGATATACAGAGAACCGTCTATAGTCTTGCCGGCCGCAAGCTCTTCTTTGATGCGCTCGTTTGTAATAACGTTCGCGTCAACGCCCATGCCGACCGCGAGGATAATACCTGCGATACCGGGAACTGTGAGCGTGAAACTGTCGTTGAATGCGAAGAATCCGGTTATTGCCGCAAATGTACCCGCGACCTGACCCGCAAGGGAGATAACCGCCATTATGCCGGGGAGTCTGTACATCGCTATCATAAGCACCGCGATCAGCGCGAAAGCGATGAGTCCGGCGATTGCCATAGCGTCACGCGCGCCTGTACCGAGTGTCGGAGAGATCGTCGAGAAGCTGTCGGTAACAAGCTTGAACGGGAGCGAACCGCCGTTTATCTTGTCGGAGAGAGCCTTTGCGTCGTCGGCGGTCTCGAAGCTTCCGGAGATCTGCGCTTTGCCGTCATAGATAACGGCGCTTACCGTAGGAGCGGATATCTCAACGTCGTCCATCCAGATAGAAATGCGTCCGCCGCTCTCATACGCCTCGGCAGTTGCGTTCTTGAACGCTTCCTTGCCGCTTTCGTTGAGTTCGAGGGAAACGAGCCAGGTGTGGTTTTCCTGATCGTAGCCGGGAGTTGCCTTTGAAACGTCCGAACCGGAAAGTACGAGTTCAAGATCCTCGTAGGTCTGATCTCCGGTAAGCTCTCCGCTGTAACCCTTGCGGAATGTGAGAAGAGCCGTTTCGCCCAGTTCCTTTACCGCCTGTTCGGGATCAAAGCTGTCGTCGTCAGCCTGCCACGGGAAGCGGCATATTATACGCTTGCTGTTAAGGTCAACGTAGATTTCGTAGTCCGTGATGTTTTTGGCGACCATACGCGTCTCGATCATTGCGCGCGCACCTTCGAGATCGTCATTTGTCACATCTGTCGCGTCCTCGGAGGGTGTGAACGTAACGTCAACGCCTCCGCGGATATCAATACCCCAGCGGATATCCTTAACGCCTCTTACATGAACGGTCTCGATATCGCCGTAGTAAGTGCTGAATCCCGCTATTGCAAAGTATGTGAACACCGCGATCAGAATGAACACGATAAAAAACACCGGTTTTTTAACTTGTTTCAATTGATGTTTTCACTCCGTTTCTTTTGCAAATAGAAATACTATAATATTATATTGCAATTTGATAAATAAGTCAAGCTTTTTCTTTCAATTATTCTCATTATTTACCGATAAATCGTCAAAATGCACATAACGGCAGCATTTCTGCCGCCGTAATGAGTCATAATATTTGCAGTTGTTATACGGAAAGTTCCGACTTCTCACCGAGAACGTCCCTGTTTGCATCGAGAACGGGCTTCACGCAATCGTTCAGGAACTCGGTTACCTGTTCGGGAGCGCGTCCGGTGAAGTGTTCCGGCTGCAAAGTCGCCATGATCTCTTCTTTGGTTATGCCGAAGATCGGGTCAGCCGCGATGCGGTCAACGAGGTCGTTATCGCCGCCCTCTTCCTTTACTATGCGTCCGGCAGCCATGCTGTGCTGTCTGATAGCCTCGTGGAGCTGCTGACGGTCGCCGCCCTTCTTGACAGCCCGCATCATTATATTCTCGGTAGCCATGAACGGCAGTTCCTTCATTACGCGCTGTCTTACTACCTTATCATATACCACGAGTCCGCTGGTAACGTTGAGCATGATGTTGAGTATAGCGTCGGCAGCGAGGAATGCTTCCGCAACGGCAATACGCTTGTTGGCGCTGTCATCGAGTGTGCGCTCGAACCACTGAGTACCTGCGGTGAACGCGGGGTTCAGCACATCTATCATAAGGTATCTTGACAGAGCCGTGATACGCTCGGAGCGCATGGGATTGCGCTTGTATGCCATAGCGGAAGAGCCGATCTGGTTCTTCTCGAAAGGCTCCTCGATCTCCTTGAAGTTCTGGAGCAGCCGGATATCGTAGCTGAACTTCGAGCAGCTCTCGGCAAGTCCCGCAAGTGCGGAGACTACCTGATAATCGAGTTTGCGCGGATATGTCTGACCGCTGACCGCGAAGCAGGAGCCGAATCCCATTTCCTCGGCGATCATCTTTTCGAGCTGTTTGATCTTTTCGCTGTCGCCGGCGAACAGTTCCACGAAACTTGCCTGTGTACCCGTGGTGCCTTTCTGACCGAGCAGTTTAAGGTTCTTCATGCGGTACTCGATCTCTTCAAGATCCATGAGCAGTTCCTGCGTCCAGAGGGTGGCGCGCTTGCCGACGGTTGTGAGCTGTGCGGGCTGCAAGTGGGTATATGCGAGACACGGCATATCCTTGTATTTATCGGCAAAGTCCGCGAGGTTCGCAATGACGTTCACGAGCTTGCGGTGAACGATACCGAGTGCGTCGCGCATAACTATGATATCGGTATTGTCGCCCACATAGCACGATGTTGCGCCGAGGTGTATTATGCCCTTAGCTTTCGGGCAGACGAGACCGTATGCATAGACGTGGGACATCACGTCGTGGCGCACTTCCTTTTCTCTTGCTTCCGCAGCCGCAAAATCAATGTTGTCGATGTTAGCTTCAAGCTCCGCCACCTGTTCCTCGGTGATATCAAGCCCCAGCTTCATCTCCGCGCGGGCAAGCGCAGTCCAGAGTCTGCGGAATGTTGAAAACTTCTTCTGCGCGGAAAACACATACTGCATCTCCTCACTTGCGTAGCGGGAACAGAACGGGCTTTCGTATGTCTCATACTTTGTCATGGTACTTCCTCCGTTTTGGCACAGTTTTTCTGAAAACATATATATTTTACCATAGTTTTCTCGAATTTACAACCTTATTGGCAAAAAAATAGTAATTTTTTAGAAAAATCGAAAAAAACACTTGACAAATCGGCTGCAATGTGTTAAAATTTAAAAGCTGATTACAGCAAATGTAAATATTGCGGTGTAGCCAAGTGGTAAGGCACCTGACTCTGACTCAGGCATTTCCGGGGTTCAAATCCCTGCACCGCAACCAGCCCGCACGGCGGGCGGCGATTCCGTGGGGCAGTTTCTGCTCCGCGGTTTTTTATTTCTCGGAGGCGGCGGACGCGCCGCACCGATGCCGTATGTTACTTTTCGGTAACGGGCGTTTTTTTCTTCCTCGCAGGCGGCGGACGCGCCGCACCGATGCCGTATGTTACTTTTGGTAACGGGCGGTTTTTTCTTCCTCGCAGGCGTTATTCTTTTCAAATATTTCAAATATTATTAATTCCAATGAATTCGATGCCCCGGATCTACATTCGGTGTTCAGAGCCGTGAATACGCAAAAGGGTGAATTGCTGACCGACAAGCCCGCCATACATTTCTTTGAACTGAAAAGATAAACAAACAGGTAAACCGGGATAACCGTATGGAGCATATAAACGCGGAAAAGCACGGACTCCTTACTGCAAAACACTGATGTTCAGCCTATACAGTAACTGTTATGATAATACACGAAATGAACGATGATGAGAAGATCCGGGAGCTTGTCCGCCTGCGTGAAAAGGAGGAGCGCGTTATGCACCATAAGACTGCTGTCCTCGGCGCTTCGGTCTTTGCGGGATTCTTTATTTCATCATATATCGGAAGCTTTGCATCATTCGTTTGCTTCGCCGTAATCGGCGCACTGGCGTTCACCGCGTCAATACTTAAAAGATCAAAAGCAGCAGCGCTTGTCCCCGCCGGACTTGCAGCTGCGTTTTTTATTTACGGCGTGTATTCCGCAGTTTACATCGAACCGGTCACAAGGCTCTTCGGGAACACATACGATGTTACCGCGAAAGTCATTGACGTAAGCGCGCCGGACAACGACACCACATACATCACAGCAACCGGCAGTGCAGACGGTGTTCCTGTTAAATTCTCGCTGTACTGCCCGGATATCGGGATAAGATCCGGAGATACGGTTGAAATGCAGGTGAAGCTGTCCCAGCCCGCTGTATCGGCTTCGTACAACGGCTCATACAACTATTCGCGCGGGATATTTCTTCGCGCCGCGGCAAGCGGGATCTCTGTTGTCTCCGAGGGAACAGGCTTTTCGCTTCGGACTGCCTTTCGTGACTATTCGGAATATCTGCGGGATCTCATCAGGGAGGAACTGCCCGGCGATGAGGGGAAGCTGCTGCTTGCAATGTGCTTCGGCGACAGGAAAAGACTGAGCGCGGAACTGTCCGACGCTGTGACAAGGAGCGGGCTTTCTCACATGACGGCGGTTTCCGGTATGCACATATCGCTTATCGTCACGGCAATAATGTCAGTGCTGGACACAGCTGGAATGAAAAAGCGCAGGTTCCTGAAATTCACGGCAGCGCTCCTGCTTTCCGCAGTGTTCATGGTATTCTTTGATTTCACCGCTTCCGTTTGCAGAAGCGGGATCATGCTTGTTATTTTCTATGCTTCCCGTGTATTCAGACGGCGTTCGTCACCGACGGATTCCCTCGGCGCTGCGGTTCTGCTGATACTGCTCACAGAGCCGTGTGCCTGCCGGGATACCGGACTTCTGCTGTCCGTCTGCGGAACCCTCGGTGCAGTATCTTTGGCACCCAAACTGTCGTCGCTTGTGCGCAGTCATTTTTACTGTCCGTTCAAGTCTGACCTGCTGTTTGTGGGAATATGCGCTTCATACTGCACCCTCCCGGCAAGTACGCTGATATTCGGCAGAATGTCTCCGGTATCGGCATTTTCATCGGTTGCCGTATTTCCGCTTTTCTTCGTGATAATGATAATTGTGCTGATATTTGCGTTCACAGGCGGAGTTCTTGCGGAAATGATGCTTCTGCCGGCAGGGATACTGACAAAGATGATGATCGCGGTTATCCGTTTCTTCGCAGGCTGGCGGTTCAGCAGTATCCCTGTTGACGGCGGGTGGCTGCTGCCGTTCATGGCTGTGTCAGCGGTTTTTGCGGCAGCGATCATATTTGTTACAGCGCGTTCCCGCCGCAGAAAGCACGCATTGCTCCTGCCGACAGCGGTATGCGCCTGCGCCTTTGCGGGGCTTGTGACCGCGCAGAGAGTTCACGACTCCGCGCTGACAAGGATAAACGTGTTTTCCGACGGCAAAAACTGTGTTCTTTCTGTAATGGACAGCGGCGGAATATCGGCATTTTCAACCGATGTCAGCAGCAGACTATCCTCTGCCGCGTACTCCGCGCTTGCGGAACACGGGGCGCTGAATTTCGATCTTCTCTGCGTAATGGCGGAGAAGAAGCACGGCGGGGTGTATTCACAGACCTTCGATTCGATGCGGGCGCTTGAAAAGCGATATCTCGACAACACCGAAAAGTTTTACGACATAGGCGGCAGATACACAGCTTACGTTTACGAGGACGCGGTTGAGATCACGGTGAACGGAGTGAGCATACTGCTTACCGATGCCGTTTCCGCTCCGGTTTACGGCGGACACGATATCGCGGTGTACAGCGGATACAAGAAAGCCGCCGATCTTGATATCAACGGCATAACGGTGGTATGCGACAAACGATATACGGACAGCGGCAACAATGCGTATTACTCGGAGATCGAACTTTGCATAGACAAGGACGGAAAGGTCCTTTTAAAAAAGAACTGAGCTGATACAAAAAAATCCCTCGGTACGCAGTACCGAGGGATCAGACTGTCAATAAAGCTGTATCGGATGTTCTGTTCGCAGAGTTACGAATCTCCGTGAAACGGCATGGATCCAGCGTCACGCTGGCGCGGTACGCAGTACCGAGGGATCGTTATGCTTATTTCTTGCCGAACAGACCGCCGATAGCACCTGCGATATTGTCGAAGTTTATCTTGGTCTTAACACCGTCTATGATGTTGTTGATAACATCGTCCGGCAGGTCAACTCCGAGAATCTTCTCAACAGCGCCTACAGGGTTTGTCTTGAACTCTTCCGCTATGGACGGATCGTTCTGCACTTTCTGTACTACTTCGTCGATTTTTGCTTTGATATCCATGATGATATCCTCCTTTTGATATAGTATTAAACCGTATTTCAGGTTATAATCATTTTTTCTCAGCGGTTCTGTAATATGTTTCCGCGAGATCTTTCATGTAAGCCGCGCTCTTTTCGCTGAAATGCTTCTGCTGCGCGCGCCACTTCCAGTTGCCGCCGAGAGTTGAGGGAATGTTCATTCTCGCCCTGTCGTCAAGTCCGATTATGTCCTGCATCGGTACGATCGCGAGTCCGCAGGCGCTCTTGTACAGTTCCCGTATCATGGTGCGGTTTATTTTTTCAAAAAGCCGGGGTTTTAAATATCTCCTGCACATTGCCTGCGAGGCACTGTCGGCACCGTTGAACCAGCCGAGCGCAGTGGAGTTGTCGTGAGTTCCGGTGTAGCACACACTGTTGACGGGATAGCGGTGCGGAAGATGATCGTTGTCGTCGGACTGCGGATTGAAGCCGAACTGCAATACCCTCATTCCCGGAAATCCCGAAGCTTTCAGCAGTTCTTTCACGCTGTCGAAGATATCTCCGAGATCCTCCGCGATTATCGGCACATCACCCAGCTTCTCCTTCACGGCATTCCACAAGTCCATGCCGGGACCCTGCTCCCATTTGCCGTTTACCGCGGTCTGCTCGCCTGCCGGGATAGCCCAGTAGGTATCGAAAGCGCGGAAGTGGTCGATACGCACGATATCGTACAGTTCAGTGGCTTTCTCGATGCGCTTTATCCACCACGCAAAGCCGTCCTTCTTCATTACGTCCCAGTCGTAGAGCGGATTTCCCCAGAGCTGACCTGTCGCTGAAAAGTAATCCGGCGGGACTCCCGCGACGCGCTTCATGCGCTTGTCACCGTCCGTTTCGTAGAAGCCGGTATTTGCCCAGATATCCGAGCTGTCCGGCGAAACATAGATCGGGATATCGCCGATGATCTTTATGCCGCGCTTGTTGGCATAGCTTTTGAGAGTTTTCCACTGGGCATAGAACGTAAACTGCACGAATTTCCAGAATCCGGTTTCTTTTCCGAGCCGCTTCTCTGCCGCTTCCAGAGCCTCGGGCTTGCGAAGGCGCAGATCTTCGCCCCAGTCCAGCCACGAAACAAGGTCGTTTTCCTCCTTGATCGCCATAAACAGTGCGTAGTCGTCCAGCCAGCCGCTTTCGGCGCTTACAAAACTGTCGTATTCCGCTCCGCCGGTAAATTTCGAGTAAGCCTTTCTGAGCAGCGCCATTTTCGTGCGTGTTACTTTCTCATAGTCCACGAATGACGGGTCGGTTCCGTGATCCGAGCCGGTACAGTCCTGCGCAGTCAGCAGCCCCGACTTCACGAGCCGGTCGGGATCTATAAGCAGGGGATTCCCCGCAAACGTCGAGAACGACTGGTACGGCGAATCGCCGTAACCCGTGGGTCCGATCGGCAGCACCTGCCAGTATTCCTGTCCCGCCGACACCAGCCAGTCAACGAATTTTTCCGCTTCTCTGCCGAATGTTCCTATCCCGTAGGGCGACGGCAGACTCGTTATGTGCATCAGCACTCCGCAGCTTCGCATTTATATCTCCTTTTTCGGGGGAAACCTTTCCTGAAGGAAAGGCTTCCCCCGAACCCCTTTCCAAAGGACTTTACCCGCTTCGCTGAGTTTATTTGAAAGCTGCAGCAGCGTTTATGAATTTCATGAATGCGGACTGACCCGCTTCGCTGCGTTTGTAAACGCCCGCGTCAAGAAGCACCTGCATGAATACAGCGCCTATCTCATTTTTGAGTATCGCGTCGGCGTTTCCGGGGTTTGCTTCCGGGTGACGTGCGATAACGTCTTTCAGCCATTCGGAATGACAGCCAAGCTTTTCGTCCGCGGAAATATCCGTCTTGTCAAGCATAGCCTTTTCAAGCTGCTCCAGCTCCGGCGCAAGACGTGCGGGCAGCACCGCGAGACCCATGACTTCGATAAGACCGATGTTCTCTTTCTTGATGTGATGCAGCGACGGGTTCGGGTGGAAAATACCGAGCGGGCGTTCCTCCGAGGTTATGTTGTTGCGCAGCACAAGATCGCACTCGAACTCATCACCGCGCTTGCGTGCTATCGGAGTTATGGTGTTGTGGGGAGTTCCCTCTGTCTCCGCGAATATCCCCGCGCTCTCATCGGAGTAACCGCGCCAGCAGCGCAGTATCCTGTCGCAGGCTTCCGCAAGCTGCTTTCTGTCACCGCTGCGCAGCCTGATGACCGACATAGGCCACTTGACCGTGCAGGCTTTCACCGCCGGGAAGTCCGGCATTTCAAAATTCTTCTCCGCCGGCGCAGTCTCCATTGCGAATGTGTATCTTCCTCCCTGGAAATGCTCGTGGCTGAGTATAGAGCCGCCTACAATGGGAAGATCGGCGTTTGAACCTACGAAGTAATGCGGAAGTATGTCGATTATGCCGAAAAGCTTCTCAAACACCGCCGCGTCTATCTTCATCGGGATATGCTCGTTGTTGAAAACTATGCAGTGCTCGTTGTAGTAGCCGTAAGGCGAATACTGGAAAGACCAGTCGCCGCCCGCGACTTTCATCGGTACCGGGCGAAGATTCTGTCTTGCAGGGTGAGTGAGAGTGCCGTGGAAACCGGTGTTCTCGATACAGAGCTGACAGGCAGGATAAGCTGCTTTCGGCATATTGCGCGCCGCCGCGATATCACGGGGATCCTTCTCCGGCTTGGAGCGGTTTATGGTGATGTCAAGCTCGCCGTACTCGCAGGGGTATTTCCAGCGGATATCACGGGAAATAACTCCCGCGCGGTAGTAGTTGGTATCCGCGCTGAATCTGTAGTACCAGTCAGTGGCAGCCTCGGGACTTTCCGCGTATTTCTCGGCAAATCTCGCGTTCACCTCATGCGGCATGGGGGTAAGTATTCCCATAAGCTCGGTGCCGAAAATATCACGGTAAGCGCCGGAGTTTTCGATAATGCCGTTTTCGCAGGCATAATCCTCCAACTGACCGAGAAGTTCATCTATGGTAAGCCCTTTCCGAACCTCAGGCTCAGTCCACGCCTCGACTTTAAGAAGCTGCATAAAGCGGTTTCTTATATATATTTCGTCCTCACGGGAAATGAGTTCCCGTTCTATTCCGTACTCCGTCAGGGTCTGTATAAGATCACATATCATTGCTGTACCTCCGGTATATCTTTAGTGTTACAACGCTATTTGTTATTATACCATTTTTCGGCAGATTTGTAAAGAGTTTATTTTGTTTCGTCATCGGAAAATTCCCGTTTCAGTTCATCGAGCCGATTCTTTATCCGTTTGCTTGCAGTCTCGGAATACCCCTGTTCGAGCGTGTTTATCGCAGACCGGGTATCACCGTTTGCGCAGTATTCCTCCGCAAGTCCGAGATACTCGTCCACAATGGGCGGCTCGGTCTTTTCACGCCCTATATCCGCGCTTTCGGGAGTACAGGACGAAAGCAGCAGGATTGCGGCTGCCGCAGCCGTTATAACAAACCTTTTCATAGCATACCCGCCTTTCGCGTATATTATATCATAAGCAGCACATTTTTGCAACAGCCCGCAACGGCGGGCTGCGATTCCGTAGAGCAGCTATCTGCCCCGCGTTATTCTCTTCCTCGCAGCCCGGTGTTTTCAGAAAAACTATAGCGTTAGCACAGTCTGCCCGCAGCGGCGGGCGGCGATTCCGTGAGGAAGTTTCCTGCCCCGCGTTACTCTCTTCCTCGCAGCC
>JAGAWN010000083.1 GCA_017941355.1 Ruminiclostridium sp.
AGTGATAAAATGGAGATAGCGATGCGCTCGTATCTCCAGATGCAGGGTCGTGTCCACAGCGCGAAAAGCAAGGAAGAATCCGACATCAGACAGTTCAGCGCCTTGAAGGAGGAAAAGGCGTATTATTCCGATATGCTCGAAGAGGCGAAAGAGAACGGTACTGCCGAGATAAAAGACGACAAAGACGCAAAGTTTATGTTCTCGGACAGGAAAGCTGGCGAAAAGCTTTCGACAAGGGATATTGAGAAGGCTTTGGAGGACGTTCAGGGCAGGATCGACAATTTCCTCTACCCGTACGGACGCAATGAGGACGGGACTGCAATATCGACACCTGAAAACGAAAGAATGACACGCGACTATATCGCATACGCGAGCGTATTCAAGGAGATAACCGGTCTTGACGCGAAATGTCTCGATCCCGGCGATTCTCTGCTGCTTACCAAGCCTGACCGGAATGAGGATAATTTTATAGAAAAAGCAAGAGAGAATATTGACAGTCTCAACATCATGTCAAAGGATCTGCGCGACCTTTTGAAGAAATACAAGAACGAGCAGGAGATCGAGATAGGCGGTGGCGACCTAAGTGAAGAAGCCCGCACACGCATGGAGGCTTTCGATTATGTCCGTGAGCAGTTCGTTTACGGTAATCAGAATGCGGAACTACACACTCTCGGTATTCTGAATACGCAGGCGTGACCTGCAAAAGGAGTAATATTTATGCGGATAATCAACCATGGGTATCTTGCCGGTATTCTGTTTTTATTGCTGTGTATTTCATCGTGCAGTACACAAAGCTTCCCGGCGCAGACCGACCCGGACACCAGCCGGTTTGACACGGGATATACGGAATACAGCTACGATTATACTGCCGAACAGGACTACAGCAATATCATAGCTTTCACGGACAAGCAGGAATACACGACTACATTTGATAAGATAACAGTGACGATAAAAAATGAAAACCCCGGAAAGGGCTTTTACTTCTTCTCCATACCGGTCATTGAGTACAATGACAGGGGCGAATGGAAGCGGCTGAATTATTCGCCGAAAAGCTATGAAATACCGGAGCAATGGGCGTTATGTGCGATATTAGATGATACCGAGCGCCAGTTCAGTACCGCGCAGAGCATTTATAACGACAGGCTGAAAGGCAGCTGGGACCTTGGAGATTATCGCGCTGTGGTTTTCGTTGGAAAAGAGACGGTATATGCGCCGTTCGCTATAATTGATACCTGACTTCGGGCGCACGGGTCGGCTTATGCGTCTGTTTCGTGCTTAATGTGTATTGCAATTTACTGAAGTGTGTGGTATAATAAAAAATAGAATTATTGTTTCTTTGACGATAAGAACACTATACTTTAGATATTATTGGAGATTTTAAGCATGAAATTCCTAAAAACAATTGATTTATTCTTAATTATCTTCTTTATTATAAGCATAAGTGGGTGTGTTTTTAATTCTGACGAAAGAACAATATCATCTATCAAAGACATGGCACATGATGTTAACGAACAGATGCTTCATGCCATTGAATATAAAAATGCTAAAGAACTCAAATCGCTATTTTGTCAAAAATTACTGAACAATTATACTCATTTAGATGAAGACATATCAGAGGCTTTTCAATTTATCAAGGGTGACATTATTTCGTTTGGGAATACCGTATATGGAGAGCAAAGTTCAATGCGAGAATATGAATGGACGGAATACAGGGTAACGCCGCGTATTAGGAAAGTTAAGACCAGCGAAGAAAAAGAGTACTCTATATTGTACTATAATATTCTTGTTTATGATGAAGAGCCTGAGAGAATAGGTATTTCAGAAATAATGATTACTGATACCGAAGATGATAGTAAATTTATAATTGGTGATTATTATATAGTTAATCCTGAAGCCAAACATTGATTTTTGCCGCATAGTAATAGCCATGCGGATTTTTTATTTTGCAGCCCGTTCTTTCGTACTAATCATGTTAGATTAACTATGACGAATGGAGGCAATACAAATGTGCAATTATAAAGATTACACAGAAAAAGACTTCGATATGAGTTCGTCTACTAATTTGTATCCTGAAGAGGAAACAAATGCTATCTTCCAACGATCCTTACCACCCTGAACACCTGCTTCACCGTGTCGGAAAGATTTTCCGCAGCGATCTCTGTATTCATTGCTTCATCAAGGCTGCAAACAGTCCGGAGTATCGGAAAATAAGCGTCAATGCCGCACTCATTAAGGGTCGCGGCATCTTTTGTTACACTGCCAGCGAAGGCTATGACAGGCTTTCCGTACTTCTTTGCAAGTCTTGCGACACCCACGGGAGCCTTTCCCATAGCTGTTTGAGCGTCGAGTCGACCCTCGCCGGTGATGACGATATCGGCGTTTCTGATATAAGATTCGAGGTTTGTCTCCTGTAAAACAAGCTCCACACCCGGCATGAGCTCTGCATTTGTGTAAGAACGGAATGCAAAGCCGAGACCACCGGCTGCACCCGCTCCGGGATAGTCGGGGTCAGCATCCGGGGTTATCGTTTTTGTGAGTTCGGCGAAATGTGCAAGCCACTTATCCATTACGGAAAGACTTTTCGGAGAAGCTCCTTTCTGCGGGGCGAATACAGCACTGCAACCATTCTCACCACACAGGGGATTGGTTACATCACAGGCGATACTGAACCTGCACTCCGACAGCTCCGGCAGTACATTATCATTGGTAATGCGGACAAGCCCGGAAAGTCCTTCCGCACCGTGCGGTATCTGCTTACCATTTCCGTCAAGCAAGCCATAGCCGAGAGCTTGCAGCATACCCGCCCCGCCGTCGTTTGTGGCACTGCCGCCGATACCGATTATGAAGTCGCGGCAGCCGTGAGATATTGCATCTCTAATCATCTCGCCTACGCCGTAGGTAGTTGTCTTCATCGGGTCACGCTTATCCGGCGGAACGAGAGTAAGCCCAGCAGCCGCCGACATCTCCATAACTGCGGTATTGTTCTCCCTGATAATGCCGTATTTTGCAATCACGGGCTTGCCACAGGGGTCGGTCACTTCGACAGAGCAAAACTCTCCACCCATTCCGGACACGAGCGTGTCAACAGTACCCTCGCCGCCGTCCGCAAGCGGTCGGATTGCAACATAGGCATCGGGAAATACACGCTTTATCCCCTCCGCTGCGGCGTTGCCTGCCTGCAATGAGGTGAGGCTGCCTTTGAATGAATCTATTGCAATTACTACGTTCATATCACAACTCTCCAATAAATAATAGAAATATATCAGACTATGTGTATAGCTTTAGTTTTAACCAAAAGCCGGAGCAAGGGTTGGAATGCTCCGGCTTTTACTATTAGTCATGCGACTGTCTGCATAGCATTATTCTTGACACTTTCAATAATGCCGATAATGTCTGCCCGCGTCTTGGCATCAAACATCTTGATGAAGCTGAAAGGCTTGTCAAACGGCGGTTTCATAAGTATTTTCACATCTTCGATATACCCATTGTTTTCGATGTGGGTAATGATTTTGTGAATAAACGCTATCTGCTGCTGATTAAGGGACTGATCATTGATGAAGGTCGAGAATGCAGACATAGCGCTGTCATGATCGAGCTTAGTGATTTTCCTGACAAGCAGCCCGAAAGGAGTATCGCCGTATTCACGTTTATAATCATCGGAGCTGCCGAGTTCCTGAGTAAGCACACGCTCCAGTTCATTGTAATCCGATTTTGTAAGCGGCAGATTGTGATTGAGCTTGTATATAGCAGGCTCGTCCTTGTGCTCTTCAACATACCGGTTGACCTTCTTGCGATAGTCTTCAAAGTCGTATGCAGCGCCGAGAGCTTCTCCTTCGCTTTGTGAGGTTACAGGATCATTCAGTATAGTCTCGATCGTTCTCCTTCTTTTTCCATCATTAAGGAACTGTATCAGATCCCGCAGCTCCTGTCTGACTTTTTCAAGGGTGAGAATGCTTATATTCTTCCAGAAATCATCTTCCTGTATATCCTTGATAAGGGTCAATTTCTGTTGTATATGCGGAATAGTAGCTTTCCTTTCAAGCATTTCGGCAGTCATGCAAAGCTGTTTCTTAAGATACGACATCGTGGGAAGCTGCTCCATATTCGCAAGCATAAGTCCGTACATAAAGTTATCGAATCGTTTTGCAAACTCATCGGGATCCCGGGAGACTATAAGCGGAGCAATATACTTTGTCAGTTCTCCCTTGTCTGTATCGGAAAGGCTTGTAAAGCTGTCAGGGTTCTTGAATTTCTCTACATATTCCTTCTTAAGTCTTACAGAAACTATGTCATAGGACAGCTCTGAGATACCCCCGAGACACTCCTTAACAAGCTCGCTGCGGAAATCCTGATATTCGTTATCGGAGAACGCGCTTTCCTGCAAGCCATGTATCAGCCGTATACGCTTGCAGAATATATTCTCGGAGAGAGATCTCGTTTCAGCTGTCTCATAGCCATTCTGATGCTGTCTGAAGTATTCAAAGTTACCGCAGTAGTCGAAAATAAGGAACCTCTTTTTATCCGTGTATTCTCCGTCGATCTGGTCTATGCAGTCAAGCCCCTTGCATAGCCTTGTCCCGCGTCCTATCATCTGCCAGAACTTCGTTTTCGAGCGTACCTTCTTGAAGAATACCAGATTGACACACTCCGGAACATCAATGCCGGTATCCATCATATCCACCGAAACCGCTATTATCGGCATCTTATCGGGTATCTTGAAGTCGTCTATGATAGTCTGAGCGTAGGCATCGTTACAGGTTACACGCTGGGCAAAATGACCGTTGCCGAGTTTAGGGTAAAGAGCGTTGAAGCGCTTTACGATATATTCCGCGTGCTCCTTGTTCTGTGCAAAAATTATAGTCTTTCCGAGCCTGTCGCCGCCTTCGGTCTTGATACCTCGCTCCATTAAGTCCTGAAGCACCATATCAACGGTGTTCTGATTGAATACGAACTTATTGAGAGCTGCCGAAGGTATAAAATCGGGAACATAGTCGTCCTCGGCGAAATCCTCCTCATAACGCGCCTTATCCTCATCGGAAAGCTCGTCGTATGTGATTCCCTCGTCAAGGAACTTTGTTGTTACTTCATAGTTATAGTACGGCACGAGAACATGATCCTCATTCACGGCAGTCTCATAGTCATAAGCGTATGTAGGGACTCCGTTCTCGACCTCGAAGAAATCATAAGTATTGCGGTCAACATCAGTTTTGGGCGTTGCCGTAAGCCCTATCATTATCGCATCAAAATACTCGAAGATAGCGCGGTACTTCCTGAATATGCTCCTGTGGCTCTCATCGGTGATGATAAGGTCGAAATGCGCGGGCGAGAACAGGGGGATACCGTCCTTGGTCTTTGTGTTGTCTATTGCGTTAAGAATAGTCGGATAGGTGGAGAAAACTATACGGGCATTGCGGTCGTCCTTGTTGCTGCATAGGTTACATAGCGACATATCCGGCAAATAGTTCTTGAAATCGTCCTTAGCCTGCTTAACAAGTGCAGTCCTGTCCGCGAGAAACAGAATATTCGTGACATGACCGCCTCTGCTTAAGACATCTGTAAGGCTGGAAGCTGTCCTTGTCTTTCCTGTACCGGTAGCCATGACCAGAAGAGCTTTCCGGAAGCCCTTCTCGATATGCTCGCATACCGCTCTGATAGCTTCTTTCTGATAGTATCGGTCGGTGATCTTGTCATTTATCGGTATCGTATCGAGCTTCTTCCTGCTCTCACGGCGGGTCATCAGCTTTTCAAGGTCGGACTTTGTGAAGAAACCGCTGACCTGACGCTGCGGGGAAGTCTTATCGTCCCAGTAATATGTCTCAAAGCCGTTGGTCGTGAACATCACAGGTCTGCGTCCGAACTTGCGTTCAAGGGAGTCGGCATATAATACAGCCTGTTTTCTGCCGATATTCGGGTCCTTGCTCGTGCGTTTGGCTTCGATCACCGCGAGGGGCAGCCCGTCACGCCCGAAAAGAACATAGTCAACAAAGCCCTTCTGACCTATGATGCCAGCCATTCCGTCAACCTCGTACTCCTCCCACACATCGGAATCGGTACCGTCAAACTTCCAACCCATAGACTTAAGGTCAACGTCAATATACAGCTTGCGCGTCCTGAACTCGGAAATATCCTCGGAGACAAAGCTGCGGGTAT
Source organism: Ruminiclostridium sp. (assembly GCA_017941355.1). Lineage (GTDB taxonomy): Bacteria > Bacillota > Clostridia > Oscillospirales > Ruminococcaceae > Ruminiclostridium_E. Next base: position 6,151 of record JAGAWN010000083.1, read on the forward strand.
CCTTGTGTTCCTGCTTTCCGGCGGTGAGCGCGGCGGACATCTGCGCTATCTGCGCCTGCAGCGCCAGTATCTCGCTCTCCTTCTGCTCGATAAGGGACTCCTGCTCCTTTATCTTCTTTGTATCTACGACCACCTTACGGACAGGTATCGAAGCAGGGTCAAACTTGCGCTCATCGTACTCGTTGCCGTACATATATATGACGCACTGAATGAACTCAAACAGGTTACGAAGCGCAAGGAGAGCTTCTTCTTTTCTGATAGTTTTCTCACTGTGGACGGATTCGTTTCCGATTTTTACTATGAAAAGGAGCTTTGACCACACTTTCTGATCGAAATTGAAGCGGAATGATGGCTCATGTATCAGTGACTGGAGGTTATCCTTATAGGGATCCTGTATAGTGTCATCGGCGGCGTACACCCATTTGACCGCAAGCTCCGCAGCTTTCCGGCAGCCTACGGCACACATAGCCGGGGACGTGGCAAACACACGCTCCGCTTC
>JAGAWN010000084.1 GCA_017941355.1 Ruminiclostridium sp.
ATTCAAGCAGTCCTGTTCTCACGCTCGATGAGGCGCTCCGGGACATCGACAGTATACGCTCGTTCGACTACGGTTCCGACGATATGGAGGATGTCATCGGGCGGCTGCTCGCGGGCAACATCATCTGTCTCGGAATGTATATGTTTGACGAGTGCAAGCTGCTCATCGACGACCCCGAAAGCGTGTATATATGGGAAGGCTCGGATATTTTCGAAAGCCTTACCGACCTGCGGAACTTCACCGACCGCATCTACATCGATGGCTTCGCGGAGGATACCATAGAACAGCGCCGCATCATTGAGACCGAGGAAGGTAAGCCCGCAAGCAGCGGTATCGTCACGGTGGGACTGCGCGACATCACCGGGGAGCACAGTTGGTTCAATATCACCGACGTTTCCGACAATCAGTGCAGTTTCCTGTTCTTCTGCCCGAGGGACGGCGAAAAAGATATGATAAACTACGATGCTTACGAGTTTTGTGCAGTCAAAGAGAACGGCGAGTGGAAGCTCCCGCGCTTCGTCTGCGAGGATGCCGACTGCCTTGAGGGGAGAGTGGATTATGCCCTTGTGGGTGCGGAGATGCGACGTCTCACATATTTCGGCAGCCACAATTTCCTCGAGGAGAACTACGTTCGCGTTATGCGCGAGCATTTCCGCGGCGTGTGGACTGACGAAAGTACCACCCTGAACGGTAGATGCTTTGTCCTCGGCGTGAACAGAAATTACGAGGTCGAGGGTGGTGGCAATGCGCTCATTTGGTACGGCGACCATCCCATTTACGCCTGTGTGGATGATAAGAAGGCGGAGATGTACTGCACTACGGATTATATCGCAAATATCATACACTACTGCGTTTATGCCAACGAGCCGAATGTGATGATCGTAGAGGATCTCTACGGAAACTACTCCGACGGGAAATACACTAAACATACGGAAACATACACCCGTGTCGATGACGCGGAGTCGTACCCGGACACTGGCGCATTCACGTTTTATCTTGCAAGGAAGCTGGACTGCAGGCACTTCCGTCAGTCAGAGCATTGCGTTACGATCGAATACGATGGGTTCGAGTACAACAACGACGACCGGTACCGTGACGGACCGCCGCGTGAGCTGAGACTCATTGAGGACAACGGCGACAGCATTATCCTATCCTCGCTTTTTCACAGAGGTGAGGACAGAGACGCGCCATACGAGCGGCGGTTCAAATATGAGATGCGCCGCACGGACGAGGGTGTGTGGGAGCTCGGCGACTTCGAGGATATGAAGGACGACACCCTCGCGTATTTGTCGAAGGAATTCTATGACTACAGCGACCATTATACCCTGCACATACCCGCGAACTGCACCGACCCGGATGTCGGCGCGCTCATAAACGAGCTTACGAACACAGCGATCGAGCTCGATCCCGACAACACGTTTTTCACACTGAAGGACGGATGCCTGTTCAGCCTCGATATGACGGTGCTGTACGCCGCTCCGTATGACGCCGAAGATCCGTACCCGTATGATGAGCCGATAGCTCCCGTCACCGCCAAAATCTACACCGTCCCCGAGAGCGTGACCTACATAGCGCCTCACGCGTTCTATAAAAAGGGCAGTGCGAGAACGCTTGATGTGATCTATGCGGGTGATAAAATTACCGACGAGAACATCGCCACGCTTGACCTCTGCTATATGACCGAGGTATGGGTCAGCCAAGCGACGCGCGCTTTGATAGGCACGCAGCCCCGTCGGGGACCTGGGTGGAGATCATACGATTGAATCCTCACGGACTTTCAAAAAGGGTATTGACAAAGAAATGTTCCGAAGAATTGCAACTGAAACGGAGAAAAATATGAAACACAAAAGATCATTTACAGCTTTAACACTCTGCGCAGCCCTACTCCTTTCGGGGTGCAGTACAGGAACGCCTGCTCCGGCGGTATCGGAGAGCGAAACGGCGGCAAGTTCGACAGAGACAACAACTGCGGAAGTAACTACTGCGACAACCACCGCAGCTGCCACAACGTCGGTCACAACAACAGCTGCGCCGGAGCCCGTCAAAGTTCCGGCGAGCATAAGAACAGCTCCGATACCGAAGGGAGAGTGTGAAATAACTCTGTGGGATTATCACAGTATCGACTATATTAAAAAGTCGCTGAAGGGTGAATACCTCGAGCGCGGTCTTAACAGATATTCCGTAGAGGGCCGCGACAGAGATACATTTTTCCGGTATGAACCCGGCGAAAATACAAGCAGTGTCACAGACGCGGACGGTGATACGGAAACACTTCGGATAAATGCCGACGCGGCGGAGATCTATGTCCGCGCTTCCACATATTCTTTCTCGGAAAGCGAAGAAAGCGATATTGACGATCGCGTAAAATATTCAAAGATCATGCGCTCGGAAAATTTCCCGTCCGCGTACAATATCGTATTCGATAATCCCGTAGCCGAGCTTATAAAACCAAGCGAAGAATGGATAAACAAAACCTTTGATACTACTGTCTCCGCGGCACCGAGATATAAAGAAATGAAGTCTCTTGTTATCGGCTGGCACACCGATGATATTGTTACCGTGAACGCGTTTGTCTGCGCGGGAGACGACGGTATATCCGTGCTTGTTGACCCCGAATATATGTATGGTCTTCCTATGTTCGCGGATTCCTGTTACAAATACAGATTCGGGGAAAGCATAGTTTATTCCGATTCGCTCCTGTTCACTGCCGAGCCCGCGGAGGGATTTGCTCTTGATGTCTCCGATTACGCATACGCAAGGGTCAAGCTCAAAGATGTGACCTGCATCCAGACGCAGAGCGGTTCGGTCACGAAGACTCTGAATACCTGCACATTGGCGGATATTGAGATAATTGACGAGTTTTCCGACATAACGGATTACAACATTTCCTCTGACGATCACGTTATCGCGGGCATGGACAAAGACCCCGTGATGAAGGAAGTTTATGACGCGGTAATGAACGCAAAGACGGAAATCTATACGGATAACACTTATGGTATAGTATTTCTTGACCTCGACTTCGACGGCAGACCGGAAGTGCTCGTCTCACACATCGGAGATGAATACGACCCCTATGACCGGACGCTCGACACCGATGTTTACCGCGTTGCCGACGGTGCGCTGAAATACATAGATACAATGCGGCTGTGTTATCAGGTAGTTTATTTCGACGGTGCGGTCGTCGGTCTGTCGAAGCTCAAAGACGGTACTCCGGCGTGGTTCGCGACTACACGAGCTTATCATGACGACAACGAAGAACGCTTTGCTGAGGAAGACTATCTTTACACTCTCGACGGCGATACGCTCAATATGCACCCGCTTTTCACGAGAAGGAAAACCGACGATCCGCTCACAGTGAACGGCGAGGCGGATGAGTTTGATTATTATTTCTATGATGAAAAAATGGTACCTACAATAACGATAGTGGAGGAAGGACCCTACGGCATGCCGGATTGGGAGGTCGTAAACTGGAACGGAAGCTCGGCAAGTTGGGGAATGTGGGAGCTGTTCGGCTTTGCCCGAGCGAATTTTGCCGCAAGCATAACCACGAGCTACAGCCTTTACAGCGATTGGCTGACATCGGGATTTCGCAGTGGCGACCCCATACGCTATGAGCTTTCCGACCGTGAGTTTTCGCATAAGATAGCATATATGATCGATGACTTTTATTACGGCGGTACCGTTTCGGTCAACCACAGCTACTGGTTCCTCGGTGACTACGCAAAGCCGGTCATCTACCTCTATCCCGAGGAAGAATCGGACATATCGGTGAAAGTAAACTTCCCATTCGGCGGCTCGCTGACCTGTACATACCCCGAATACGGCGACGGCTGGAACGTTACCGCGATGCCCGACGGTACGCTTTACGACGCGAACGGCGACGAGTATTACTGCCTCTATTGGGAGGGCGACGGCGCGGCTGACCTCGACATGAGCAGGGGCTTCTGCGTCGCGGGAGCCGACACCGCGAAATTCCTCCGTGAAAAGCTGATGTACATAGGTCTGACAGCCCGCGAAGCAAACGAGTTCATTATCTACTGGCTGCCGAAGATGCAGGATAATACGTACAACGTGATAACGCTGCACACGGACGATTATGCGCGGAGCGTACCTCTTGATGTGTCTCCGGTTCCCGACACGCAGATTCGCGTATTCATGACTTACTACGCGAGCGATACTCCTGTGGATATCCCGGAGCAGACCCTGCCGCATTATGAGAGAACCGGCTTCACGCTTGTCGAGTGGGGCGGAAGTGAGGGATAATTATTATAGATCGCCGGTCCGCGCAAATATCGGGTCGGCGATCGTTGTGTATCTAAAAATACATTGCAAACAGGTTTTTGATGGTGTATAATAAAATATGAAATATTTTTGAAAAAAGCGTTACGATGCGGCAAGATTTTCCGTCATTATTAATAGAACGAAGAATTCTGCCTGCGGGAGGACGGAAATGAACGACGAAAAGATAATAGAGCTGTACTTTGCCCGCTCCGAAAACGCTATAACCGAGACGGACAAAAAATACGGCGAAAGCTGTCGGAAAACGGCTTACAGCATTCTTGGAAGTCACGAAGACAGCGAGGAATGCACTAACGATACATATCTAAAGGTGTGGGATGTCATCCCGCCGCAGAGACCGACAAAGCTCGGTGCTTTTGTTATGCGCATCTTACGAAACCTCGCGATAGACCTGCTGCGTCACCGCACTGCTTTCAAAAGCGGTGGAGGTTACTGCTCGGTAGGATATGACGAGATTGCGGAGTGCCTGCCGTCTTCGGAAAGCGTTGAGAGTACGGCAGACCGGAACGCTGTGAGAAAAGCTATTGAAAAGTATCTGTCATCGCTGCCGCGGGACAAAAAGATAATGTTTATGAAACGCTATTTTTCCTGCTGCACCTACGCGGAGATCGCGGAAGGCCTGAACATGACCGAGGGAAAGGTCAAAATGAGCTTGCAGCGAATGCGTGAGAAGCTGCGCGAACATCTTGAAAAGGAGGGCATTGTAATATGAGACGCGAAGATATTTTCATGGACCTGATCGGCGAGCTCGACGACAATTACATTGCTCTTACCATGTCACACCCGAAAAGACGGGCTATCGTTTCCGTGACCCGCAACATAACGTTTGTGCAGCCTGTTGAGGTCGAAAACAATGTCAGCAAAAGGGAACTCCGGCTTTATTATATCACCCGTGTGCTCGGTATGGCAGCTGTAACGTTCCTTATCGTCGGCGCGGCTGTTCTTCTGATAATGAACTGGGATAAGATCATAGTGCGTGATCCCGACACGCCTCCGGTTGTGACTACGGATGTAACGACTGTGACCGACCCGTCGATCATTGACCAGACAGAGACAGGCTACATCGATGCAGCAGACTGGGGCATTACAATGGAAGCGGTATCTGCGGATACCGACGGAGTCATTATAGAGATACGTCAGAGCGGCGGCAGCTTTACCGGACAGATAAAATACGGCTACGGATTTACCGTAGAAAAATATACAAATGGCGAATGGGTACAAGAAATATCTCAGTACGGTGATTACTGGGAATATGAGCTTGCACCCGACGGCACCAACAGAGAATACTGGACATACGGAAAAAAGCTTGATGCCGGAAAATACAGGATCGTAAAGAACTTCGTTGATTTACGCGCGCCCGGAGATTTCGATATTGCAAGCGGATATGCTGAATTTGAGATCTCCGGAACTAATGATATTGACCGCTTCGAGCAGATAACCGATACTTCTATGCCGGAGCCGGGCATAAGCTCAATGTATGGCAGCTATCTTGATTTCTCTTCTCCGTGGAAGATCAAAGTCAGTCATATACTTCTCGGAATGTACACAGAGCAAAGAGAAAGAGGCTCTGAATGGGTAAAAAACAAGGAAAACATCCCCACGCCTTACAACCTGTACGACAGTATGAACCTTGTAAGCTTCTGTCGCGATCTGGATATTTCTTGGGAGAGCATTGAAGAAAATGTCAGAGAGTGGGACGGCTCCGTAAGTTATCCAGCCGGGACTCCGAAGGAGGAATATGAGGATATAGAGCGATTTACCGAGGAGGAGCTGACAGCGCTCAGAAACGGTGATGCCGAGACGATAGCAAGACTTCTTGCTTCCGAATATTCTATCGTTATCGGCGAGAATGTGTTTAGTCCGGAATGGCTCTATTACCACACAATCGAGGACTATAGGGCTGTCGGGGTAACTCCGGAGATGATAGCCGAAAAGCTCCCGCTTTACGAAGACACATTCATCGGCAAGGATATCGGCACCGATATGGCTGATGAGTCGTGGACGTTGTTCAAGGCGAAGCTTGAATCGTATATTATAAGCGGGAAAACGATACCCGATGATATGCTTGGCGAGTGGAGTGTTGCCGATGTTACAGATAACGCCTTTTCAGAGCAGGAGTTCGGTTCAGATAATCTTGAAAGCTTGAACAAAATGCTTGACAGTCTCGGAAACAATGATGTGAAGAAACTGTATAAACAGGCGTATGCGCTTTGTACACTTACCGAACGCGATTATGATGATCTTTCAAACGACAACCTGCTGAAACAAATTTACGGTGATTTTCAGTACTCGTCTGAGCGAGCTGTCCTTCTTGACATCAGCGGCAGTGCATACGCGTGTAGCTCGGGTTACCTGTGGGAAAGCTTTGTAAGCGCATATAAGAGCGTTTTCGAGGATGATTACGCAGACAGACTTATTGCAGATATGCCTTGTGTTTATCATTACGGTAAGGAACTGTATTACAGCGGAGTGACGAGCACGCTTCGTGTGATGTTATATCCGGAATACACAGTTCTGAAAAACACCAACGACGAGATAGTTATCCGTGAGATATGCTACAATATCGATTATGAAACCAAAGAAGTGACGGATGAAGTCAGATATGTTAATGAAAACCGTTTCGTAAAGACAAGCGACGGCTGGAGATGCGCATATTTCGGGATAAATGATACCAAGAAATCGTCGGATCAGATCACCGATACTTCAGCACGCGAGTACACTCTTAACAGAATTGACGACCCGTTCGGAGATCATGCGTTTGAGATACTTGAAAACGCTTTTTACGGAGAATGGGAGATTGCCGAAAAGCATGAGCCTTATGAGGAAAAATTGTCTCTGACTTACTCGAAAGATGCTTTTTATCACGGTATGATAGTCGTCAGCGGTATTTGCGAGACCGACGAGATATACGCGATAATGTTCAGCAACGGCGGCGCTGGGGGAGCTCTTGTTATTGAGAAAAGCAGCCCCGATGTAATGTACTGGACAGATGCTTACCCTATAAGTGCAGATGGGTATACTATCTCAGTCGGAGATAACATACCGGGAACATACATAAACCGCAAAGCCGAGGTTCCCGGATTAAAATCGGGAGAACTCAGCGAACTCGGGAAGAAAAAGCTGTTCAATATCTATGGTAAGAAATTTGAGGACAGCTTTAACGAACTTCTCGAAAAGGATAAATCAGAGGGCATATATTTTGACGGTCGGACGGTTTACCCTACATGGAAGGACATTTTCAGGTTCGGCGAAGCGACGCCATATCTCGGTACGCTCACCGATGACGAGGTGCGCATACTTATGCCTTACTATTATGAGGACGATAGCGGAAATGCCACCGAGCTGTATGCGGAAATGTGGTTCAGCAAGTATTATAACGGCGACTGGGGCAGCGGGACCAATGTAAGCATAACTCCGGACGCCTCGGGTCTGAAGATCAATGGTAAACCTATTCCGAATAATGAACTTGAAGAGTTTGACCTTGACGCGATGACCGGGATAGTATTCTCTGCCAATAATAAAACAATAAAGGAATTGAACAATTTCCTTGAAAGTATCGACAACAAGGAAATTGTTCAGCAGTACAAGCGAGCTTATGTCCTGCGCACGGTCGCATTTGCTTCGGATGATGTTGCGGCAACATTAGTCGATGATACGGGAAAAGTAGTCGCGGTATCGACCGGCTTCACATTTGAAAGCGTGATGAACGCTTATCTGCAGGTCTTCAAATCCGAGTATGTGAGCGATCTTTTTGCTGATTTGCATTTTTACCGTTACGGTGATGAGCTGTTCTGTGCCGGTGTATCTGTTAGTACACCTGACTGCATCATCGAGTATGTGTTCAACTCCCCCGACGATTCGCCGGATCTCGCCGTTTTTGCTGTGATGGGTTACGCAAAAGATGAAAAGACCGGCAAGAAGACAGATGAGATTGTTCTGAGCAAGGACGCAATATTTGAGCTTTCAAGCGTCGGCTGGAGATGCAGACATTTCGGTATCTCCGACCGGACGCAGTAACGCTGTAACATTTGCCAAACGGCTTTGTGCAACCATACAAAAATGAAAAAATTCCCGGAAAAGCGTTACATTTTGCCTTTTTATTCGTTTTATATAGTAGAGACTGTTTTCGGGAGGTCGGGAGTTTGAGGAGTAAGCGAAAATACATTTATGTTATTGCAATAATACTAATAATTGTAATAATAGCTATACCTATAACACTTCAAGTCGAATATTGCGCACCATATCGTTATTGCCAGAAATGTCTGTTATCAAACCAAGAATACTTTGATACGCTTCCGATGTATATCAGGGATTATGGTCTTAACGGTCATATTTATCGTAAAGATGAAAACAACCCCGAAGAAATAAGAGAAATACTTGATAGCTTAAACAAGCAATATCAAAAAGATAGTTTTTATCCGGTGTTCGATGAGATCGTAGTTGATTATGACCAAAAGGGGAATTTGGCTTTTTCTATACAAGCCAAGAGAGATAGGCTGAAAAACGGAAATGGAATTGAAACTCCTGATATAAGATCCTATTACCTTGTGTATGTTGATACAAATTACAGTGGCAGTATCCATGCGAAAGATAAGGCACCGTTTTACGCCAACTGGCGTATTTGGTCGTCAGACTCCTTTTCGGGTTAGTTACAAATTGCTTAGGAGGGCATATGACTGAAAAGACGATTGGTGCAGGAATATTAGCCGGACTGCTTCCGAATGTTTGCAGTATTATGATTTATGCTGTCGTAACAATTGACGAAGTATGGCAGTTTTGTTTGGTACATATCGTTGTGATAGTTTTGGTGGCAATTCTGATGAGATCGGCTGACAAGGAGTTATTTACTATTAAAACGCGCATAGCCGTAATTATATATTCTGTGATTGCTATATACAACTTTTTTGTTGGGTATGGATACTTCTTCCGGATGTTTCACCCCGAGTACAATTACGAATATAAATTCAGTGCCGGAAGCGGTTTCGCGATCTTGTACGTATTTGTGCCTATGTGTGCTGCTGTTTTCTTTATTGGTCTTGTTATAGGAAAACTATTGACAGATAAAAACCAGAAGAATAAAGATAAAAAAGACAGTTAAATCTGAAAGGTCGGAAATATGAGATATAAGAAATTGCTTGTTGCTACGATGTCGGCGGTTATGGTATTGTCGGGCTGCAATACAGACAAGCCCGAGGAAACATCGGCAGTCACGGAAGAAGCGACAACAACGACAACCACCGCGGTCACGACTACTGCCGCAAGTACGACAACTGCGAAAGTTACAACAACGGCTACTACGACTGAGGAAATAGAGCCGGAGGAAGAATGGCATCTTGAACCTTTTTACGATCCTGAGCTTTATGAGGAGCCGGGCTTTATGATCGTCGGTACGACTCCGAAAGTGTTTGAGATACCGGCGGAGTGTAACGGGGAGCCTGTGAACAGGATATATTTTCGTGGGACTTGCGATAACCTCGTAACAGAAAAACTGGTACTCCCCGATACACTCGAATATATTCAGTCCGACCCAAACTGGCGTTCACTGACTGAGATATGCGTCTCGGAGAACAGTCCTTATTTATCTGTCGATGACGGGATATTGTATTCAAAGGATAAGTCTGTTCTTTATATGTACCATTCCGGCAGGGAGAATGTCGAGTTCACTGTTCCCGATTTTGTTTCGTCAATTGCAGATGGTGCTTTCGAGAATAATTTATATTTGAAAAAGCTCACA
>JAGAWN010000006.1 GCA_017941355.1 Ruminiclostridium sp.
CATCTGAAAGTCACGGACACCGAGACCGTAACGGCAATTATGGATAAAGCCGAAAGACTTGGTTTCGTGGAAGCGCCGAAGCAGGTACATTTCAAAGAATATCAGATAGAGCGTGATACGGGGTCTTCGTTTACGGTGCGCGGCGGGAGTACGGTCGTAAGGCTCGACCTTAATGACAGAGATACCGCAATGAAGCGGCTGCGTGACACTTTTGGTATGAGCGAAGCAAAGGCTGACAGAATCATCGGCAAGGCACAGAAGCAGAGCGTTGCTGATAATCTGCTGACAAGAGCGAAAGCTAAGGCTCGGCAGACCGCAGATACTCTGAAAAACAAAAAGAGGGAGAGGGGGTCGCGCAAATAAGCAGGATCGCAAAAAAGCCTGACATCATCACGATAGGCATATATGCGGTACTTGCATTATTCGCGATCTACCTTGCGGCATCGCTTGGAACTTGTGTCGATATGTCGCTGGACGAGGACGGAAAGCTGGACTTCGACAACTTTGCGAACAGCCTTGAAGCTACTGTTGCAGACACCGATCTTGTGTTTGAATACATACAGCTTGGCGGTTATGCGGTAATGTTCCCGATATTTACAGCTTTCGGTCTCGGACTGTATGTGCTGATGAAGGTCACGAGCAAAAAGAAATTTCACAGAAAGGGTGAGGAACATGGCTCGGCTAAATGGGCTGGCAGTAAGGAAATAAAATCGTTACTGGACAAGCATCCGAAGCCAGAAAAAGAAAAATCCAAAAAGAACGCCGATAAGGGTAAGCCGAAGAAAGCGGATACTCCGGCAAAGCCCTTAACGAAAGAGGAAAAGGAAGCTGAAAGACAGCGGTTAAAGGCAATTCGGGAAGCGGAAAAGGAGGAAAAGAAAAAAGTCAAAGACGCTCTCCGAGATCAAAAGCGCAGGGAAGCGCAGGCAAAGCGGGACGCTGATAAAGCACGGCGGGCTGCCGAAAAGGAAGCCGGGATAACTCCACTCAAAAAGGCTTGGAGCAAAACAAAGGCTATTGCTTGTGAACTTTGGAGAATGTTTTTATCACTGTTCTTTGAGGAATACAAGAAGAAAAAACCTTTCGTCAAGGATAACAACATCATTCTCACAAACGATGTCAAGATGTCGCTGAATACAAGACAGACGAGAAAAAATCTCAATGTCATGGTCATAGGCGGCTCCGGTTCCGGTAAGTCCCGGTTCTATGTAAAGCCGAATCTTATGCAGGCGAACACAAGCTATGTATGTACCGACCCGAAGGGCGAGCTGCTTCGCTCGACCGGAAAGATGCTGGAGCATTACGGCTACAAGATAAAGGTGTTTAACCTGATAGATATGCTGCACTCGAATAACTACAATCCGTTCAACTACATCTACGACACCGAGGGCAATTACAGTACCACGGCGGTCATAAAAATGGTGAACGTGTTGATGAAAAATACGCAGAAAGAGGGCGGCGGTGGCGGAGATCAGTTCTGGGACGACAGCACGAAAGCGCTTTTGGCGGCACTTTGCTTCTACCTTGTGGAATGTGAAAACAAAGAAAAGCAGAATTTTTCGGAAGTTATGAAGCTCCTGAAAAAAGCGGAGGTCAAGGAAGGCAACGATGATTTCCAATCCGATCTCGATCTGATATTCGATGCGCTTGAAAATCCCGATAAATACAAGTCCGATGAGGCGGGCAAGAACGAACAGTTCAAATCCCTTAACCTTATCGACCTTGCGAAAGCGGCAAAACCGGCAAGCAAATATATGTGCCTTAAATACTATAAGGACTTCAAAAAGGCTGCCGGTGTTGTATAATATAGGGGAAATATTAATCACGCATTTGAAAAATCCCGCAAATGCTGATTATTATGGGAAATAACAGGTTACATAAACCAGCCGAAGGAGGTCTATTTATGGGTAAATTCAAGTTCACAGCCCTCTACGAACGTCTGAGCAAGGACGATGAGTTGCAGGGCGAGAGCAACAGCATCACCAATCAGAAGAAGCTGCTTGAAGAATTTGCGCGTAACAACAGCCTGCCTGCCCCTACACATTATACCGATGACGGAATATCGGGAACACGATTTGACCGTCCGGGATTTGTCGAGATGATGAACGAGGTAGAACAGGGCAATGTTTACGCAGTTGTGGTCAAGGATATGAGCCGTCTCGGACGCGACTATATCCAAGTCGGAATGTTTCAGGAGATATTCCGTCAGCGTGGAGTCCGCCTTATCGCACTTAACGATAATGTTGACACCTTGCGCGGCGAGGACGAAATGTCTCCGTTCCGGAATCTGATGAATGAGTTTTACGCCAAAGATATTTCCAAGAAGATCAAATCAACTTTCAAATCCAAGGGCAAGTCGGGAAAGCACGTTGCAAGCTCCACACCCTACGGCTATCTGAAATCTCCGACAGACCATAATCAGTGGGTCATTGACGAAGAAGCCGCCGAGATAGTGCGCCG
>JAGAWN010000085.1 GCA_017941355.1 Ruminiclostridium sp.
ACCTGATATCGTTTGATTGCTCGTACGAACTCTAACTTTGTTTAAAATTATTGTCCATCCGAAATTATCTTTTTCCTTGAATTTCAAGGGTCGTTAATTCGTTTTGGTTGCTGTTCAATTTTCAAGGTGCCTGTCCTGTCAACTCTCCGTTCCGCTTTCGCTTCCCGTCTCTCTGACAGCTTTAATATTTTACCACACTCTTTCCGTTTTGTCAATACCTTTTTTGAATTTTTTTCAAATAATTTTTTCTGTCTTTCGACAGCCTCTCGACACCCTCTTGAGTGGTGGAACTCGTTTATTATATCACGTGCAAGCCTGTTTGTCAAGGGCTTTTTTTACTTTCTACATCTACGCTATTCTCCTGCGTTATTATACCCGTCTCATTAGTATATATTCACCAACATTTCAACAAATTTCCTTATATTGACTTTTATCGTTCTATATGTTATACTGTAATCACAATAGCACTTCAAAGGAGTATGATAACAATGGGAACATGGGGAGCCGGTATTTGGAGCGACGATACCGCGCAGGATCTGCGTAGTGAATACACCTGTGCTTTTTTTAAATATTCAGTTGAAGAAGCAGTACAAAAACTTGACGATTATGTCAGAACCAACTTCGGCGATGACGATGACGAGTGGTGCAGCTATCGTTACTCCCTTGCTGATTTTATGTGGAAGAAAGGAATACTGACTCCGGAGATACGCGATCGCACTATATCCCTGATCGACAGCGGTTTTGCTCTTGACACATGGGAAGAAGCCGGAAAAAGCGCTCTCAAAGAGCGAAAGAAAGTCCTTGATAAACTTCGCGCTCAACTGTTGTCTGCTCAGTCTGCTCCGAAAAAGATCAAACCTGCTGTCCACTTAAACAATTATTTTGAACCCGGAGATCTGATCGCCATACAACTTAAAACTGCCGGAAAGAAATATGCCGAAAACCGTATTTATCCACTTTCAGATTTCGACTTTCACTCATTTGACGGCAAATACATAGTTATACAGAAAGTTTCCGGCAACGCGTCATGGCACTCTTCGCTGGTTCCCGAAATCTGTGATTATTGGCTGCGTTTCAGACTGTTTGCAGCTACATTCGACACTGTGCCTTCATTTGAACAGACTCTTTCCTTACCGGACGCAGTATTCAATGATAATTACAGCCGAGGTTTGACCCCGGTCTTCTGGTGTGAGAGCAGCCTTGTATATTTCAAAAGACGAAAATACGTTCTGCTCGGTAACAGGTATGAAGACATTATGAGACTCGCCGACGATCCCAAAGAGCACATGGCTACTTTCGGCAATGATTATGATCATATAAATCCGGACTCATCATTTATCGCAGCTATCCTGCGTGCAAAGTCTCAATAATGCAAAAACGGTACATCTCCTGATGCACCGTTTTATTTACTGCATACTTATCAGGTCTCAAGGAAACCGAAGTTTGACTTACCGGACTTCTTGATCCTGTACATAGCGTCGTCCGCCTGACCGATGATCTCTTCAACGCGCTTGGTGTTGTCCTTGATAACGGAAATACCGATAGAAACGTTGACTGTGAGGTGGTCGCCGGAATCGCTGTCAAAGCCTGCTTTCAGTGTGTTGAGCATCTGCTCCGCGATAAGTGCGGGATCGTTGCTGTCGGAATCCTTGATGCAGACGATAAATTCGTCACCGCCGTAACGTCCTACCATACCCTTATCGCCTACAGCGTTCTTGATAGTAGTCGCCGTAAAGCGCAGTACCTGGTCACCTGTAGCGTGGCTGTACTGGTCATTGTAGAACTTGAAGTCGTCGATATCCACGAACAGGATAGCGAACTCGCTCTTTCTTGCTGCAATAAGCTCGATCTCGTTGTTGATAGCAACTTCGATAGTCTCGCGATTGAAAACGTTTGTGAGGGAGTCGAAAGAAGCGCGCGCAGTAAGGATATTCTCGCTCTTTTTAGCACGGTCGATATCCACGATAACGCCGACGATCTTGACAGCCTTGCCCTCCTGGTCAAGAATTGAGGAGGTACGGATAAGAACCCATATATAGTCGCCGTAAATATTCTTTATGCGGTATTCGTTGTGTTTGAAGTTCTCGCCCTTTTCAAGCTTCTGCAGATCAGCGGTGTATCTGTCGGCATCCTCGGGGTGAACCTTGCACTTGATGAGGAAGCTGTCCGCAAAATGCTCTGACGGAGCACGGTAGCTGAACTTCTTGTTGAAGTTGTTGGAGAAAGTAACTTCCTTGGTGTTGAGATTCCACTCAAAGATAATGTTGTCGGACATATCAATGATCGTTCTGTAACGTGACTCACTGACGATGATGTTATCCACGATATCGTTGAACACGCGGGCAATATCGCCGTACTCGTTCTTCGACATGATATCGACACGGGCATCGTGATCGCCCCTGCTTATCTTGATAAGGGTATCCTGGATCTTGTAGAGAGGCTTTGTAACAGTAATGATAAGAATTATAGCCGCGATCAGACATACAACGATCATAACTACGGCAATTGTAGTAACAGTACCCGAAGCAGAGGAAGATGCAGCCAAAGCCTTGCTTGCTTCCTGGTTTGCAACAGCCTTCCAGCCGTTTGCGGAGGCGGTTGCGTAAGCTATGATAGCGCCGTCGTCGGAAATATAGCGTGAGGGATCGGCACCTGCCGAAGCAACAGTATCCTTGTAAATGGTGAACTGCGAAGAAGCGTTGCCCTCGTTGTAGTTTCCGCCGTATGTTTCACCCGTGATAGCGATAGAGCTGAGCGGGTCAACCACGAAAACAAGTCCCTTGGACTGACGGATAATGTTGGAAATACCGGTATTAGCAAATACAAGACCTACGTTGTAGTCATTCACTTTGCTCTTGATAGACACGCCGTAAGACTTCTTTGAGCCTTCGTCACTGAACAGAACGGCTGTATGATCGGGAGCGTTCGTATTGCATATTCCGGAAGCATTCGTAACGCTGTCGCTCGCGCCGCTTGCAAGCACTACATTGTTGCTGGCATCATAAACCACCGCGCTGATAAGAGATCCAGAAGAAATGAGCGAATTGAAAGCGTTCGATGCCGCTTCATATTCGGAACTTCCGGATTTGTGTGTGCCGGAAGTAAACGCCTGCACCGCGGGCAAAGCCGTAATAACGTCGAATCTTTCAGCCACATCGTTCGCATAGTTGTTGAGACTGACAGCCTGGACCGCCGAAACATCGGCAAGGTAGTTCTCAAACATGGTCTGCGACGTAGAGGTCAGCTGAATGTTGAGGAACACGCTGAACGCCGCCATCGTGACAATGAGCAGCAGCGCTGCAATGATAATGAGCTTCATCTTGACTTTCATACTATATAACACACTCCGGTTAAAAATGATAGCATAGGTTTCACCTATTTAATATATAATATCACAAAAAACTCCGCTTGTAAATAATTTAGCGCAAATTTGTAAGTTTGACTTAAATTTATTGCATATATTTATGCAATTTTACAACTCTTTCTTTTCAAAAGAAATCCCCCGCAGTTATGCGAGGGATCGTTATCACATACCGAAGTTCTTTTTCAGATCGTCTGTGAACTTCTTGAGTCTGTCCATAAATCCGTTCTGCTTCTCGTAGTTCTTCTCGGTGAGCTGTTCGGAGAAAGCAATAAGAGCGTCTTTCTGCTTCTTTGTAAGATTTTTCGGAACTTCGAGTATGACCTTTACCAGCTGATCGCCCCTGCCGTCACGCTGAAGTCTCTGAATACCCTTTCCGCGCAGTCTGAAAACAGTGTCCGGCTGGGTCCCCGCAGGAACTGTATAAGTAACATTTCCGTCGATCGTCGGAACGGTTATCTCGTCACCGAGTACCGCCTGCGAGTATGTTATAGGTATCTCCGTCCATACATCGAATCCTTTTCTCTCGAAAAGCGGATCTTTCTTGACGAAGATCTTCACATTGAGATCGCCCCGCTGACCGCCGTTCTGTCCCATGTTGCCCTGACCCGCAACGCGCAGTATCTGCCCGTCGTCTATTCCGGCAGGAACATTTACGCTTATCTTCGCGGACTTCATGACTCTTCCGGTACCGCGGCAGGACGAACACGGCGTATCTATCGTCTTTCCCTTGCCGCCGCACTTGCCGCAGGTGCGGGTTGACTGCATAGTACCGAACATCGTGCGCTGATTGAACCGTATCTTACCCGTACCGTTACATTCGGGACAGGTCTTTGGCGAAGTACCGGGTTTGGCGCCGTTTCCGTTACAGGTGTCGCAGACCTCCGATCGATTCACGTCAATATTCAGCGTAACTCCCTTGCACGCCTCCATAAAGGATATGGTGGCGCTTGTGGAAATATCGGAGCCGCGTCTCGGCGCATTGGGATTGGAACTTTGCCGCGATCCCATACCGCCTCCGAAGAATGAATCGAATATATCTCCGAGATCTATGCCGTCCTCCGAGGAGAAACCTCCGAATCCGCCGAAACCGCCGAATCCTCCCCCGCCGCCGGCACCGTAGGACGGGTCAACGCCTGCGTGTCCGAACTGGTCATATCGCTGACGCTTCTGCGGATCGGAAAGCACATCGTTCGCCTCGTTGACCTCCTTGAACTTTTCGGCAGCCTCGGGGTCATCGGGGTGAAGATCGGGGTGATACATTTTCGCCATTTTGCGGTATGCTTTCTTTATCTCGTCCTCGGACGCGCCTTTCTGTATTCCGAGAACCTCATAATAATCGCGTTTTTCCGCCATAACTTACCTCCGTAATCCGAAGCATCAGCTCCGGAAATCAACAATTGTATAAACCGGCAAAGGTGCTGCCGGAAAACACCGACAGCACTCTGCGAATATTGGCTGTTATCAGTTAGCGTCCTTGAAATCAGCATCAACGATGTTGTCGTCGGGATTGCCGCCCATGGAGCTTGATCCCTGACCGGTAACATCGGGACCTGCGCCGGGCTGACCGCCTGTCTGCTGGTAAACTCTCTGAGCTACCTCATAGAAAGCCTTCTGGAGTTCGTCCTTTGCGGACTTGATAGCGTTGGTATCCGTACCCTTGAGCGCCTCTTTGAGAGCATCGAGCTTCGGGTTTACGGCGTCCTTGTCGGACTGAGTTACCTTGTCGCCGAAATCATTCATAGACTTCTCGACCTGATATACCATCTGGTCTGCCTCATTGCGGGCATCTATCTCTTCCTTGCGCTTAGCGTCTTCGGCAGCATAAGCTTCTGCGTCCTTTACAGCGCGGTCGATGTCTTCCTTGCTCATGTTGGTGGAAGCTGTAATGCTGATATGCTGTTCCTTGCCGGTGCCGAGGTCTTTTGCGGAAACATTTACGATACCGTTCGCGTCAATATCAAATGTTACCTCGATCTGCGGTACACCTCTGGGAGCGGGAGCAATGCCGTCGAGACGGAAAGTTCCTATAGACTTGTTATCCTTTGCGAATTCACGCTCGCCCTGTAAGATGTTGATATCAACGCTGGGCTGGTTATCAACGGCAGTGGAGTACACCTGTGTTTTCTTTGTCGGGATAGTTGTGTTTCTCTCGATCATTCTTGTGCAAACGCCGCCGAGAGTCTCGATACCGAGGGACAGCGGAGTTACATCGAGCAGCAGAAGACCGGTGACTTCCTTGTTGAGAACGCCGCCCTGGAGAGCCGCGCCCATAGCCACGCACTCATCGGGGTTGATGCCCTTGAAAGGATCCTTGCCGAGGTAGCCCTTTACCGCGTCCTGAACAGCGGGGATACGTGTGGAACCGCCGACGAGGAGTATCTTGTCTATCTCGCTGAGTTTGAGACCGGAATCGCTTACAGCCTGCTTCAGCGGACCCATGGTAGCTTCTACGAGGTCTGCGGTAAGCTCATTGAACTTAGCTCTCGAAAGAGTAACATTGAGGTGCTTAGGACCTGTAGCGTCTGCTGTGATATAAGGGATATTTACGTTTACGGAAGTGGAGTTTGAAAGAGCGATCTTAGCCTTTTCAGCCTCGTCTTTAAGTCTCTGCATAGCGAACTTGTCGTTTCTGAGGTCAACGCCGTCGGACTTCTTGAATTCGGAAACGAGGAAGTCTATCACTCTCTGGTCGAAGTCGTCACCGCCGAGGTGGTTGTTGCCTGCGGTAGCGAGAACTTCCTGAACGCCGTCGCCTATCTCGATAACGGAAACATCGAATGTACCGCCGCCGAGGTCATAAACTACTATCTTCTGATCGTTTTCCTTATCGATGCCGTAAGCGAGCGCAGCCGCCGTCGGCTCGTTGATTATTCTGTGGACTTTAAGACCTGCGATCTGACCTGCGTCCTTGGTAGCCTGACGCTGGGAGTCCGTGAAGTAAGCGGGGACGGTGATGACAGCGTCCGTCACCTTCTCGCCGAGGTAGCTTTCAGCCTCTGTCTTGAGCTTCTGGAGTATCATCGCGGAGATCTCCTGAGGGGTGTACTTCTTGCCGTCGATATCTACCTTGTAGTCGCTGCCCATGTGGCGCTTGATAGAGATGATAGTTCTCTCGGGGTTGGTTACCGCCTGGTTCTTTGCGAGCTGACCGACAAGTCTCTCGCCGTCCTTTGTGAACGCAACAACGGAAGGAGTCGTTCTGCTGCCCTCGCTGTTTGTGATGACCGTAGCTTCTCCGCCTTCGATAACGGATACGCACGAGTTTGTAGTACCTAAATCAATACCTATTATCTTGCTCATAATAATTGCCTCCTGTTTATATTTATTTCAGCTTTTTCTGACTTTAACGACGAGATATTCTCCCGTCCACTTTGCCGTGCCTCTTATCACTGACATCATATTTGTTATTCTCTGAGGAACATCACCCATTTCTCCTTCAAACAACAGTTCATCTTTTTCGTCGTAGATCCTGATCTTGTTGCTTATATCAAAATTTTCTAAAAAGCTAAACAACTCGCTCATTATAACGCCCCTTGACCCGCTGCTACTGCGCTACCGAGACCATAGCGAATCTTATGACCTTTGTGCCGATACGATAGCCGTTCTGGAAGACATTGACGATCTTACCGCTTTCGTGGTCATCGCTCTGTACCTGCTGAACAGCCTGGTGCATCGACGGGTCGAAATCATCTGTCGGCACTTTCTCTACGCCGAGCTTGTCAAGAGTCTCAATGAAAGAGTCGTAGATCATCTGCACGCCCTTCTTGTAGCCCTCGTCGGTGCAGTCTGCCGAAAGCGCTCTTTCAAGGTTATCCAGCACGGGCAGGAACTCGCTCACCACTCTCGCGGTGATATCGGGCATAAGCTCAGCTTTCTCCTTTGCGGTACGCTTGCGGTAGTTGTCATACTCTGCCATATTGCGCATTAGCTGCTCTTTGAGTTTTGCAGCTTCATCGTCCTTCTTATCGGGGACCGGCTCTTCGACGACCTCAACTTCCGGTTCGGTATTGCCCTGCTCTTCCGCGACCTCCTCTGTTCCGGGAGTTTCGGTCACTTCGGACTCTTCTTCATTTTTTTCACGTCTGAGTTTATCTTTTATCTCGCTCAATTTAATCTTCCTCCTTCTTTTCATCGGTAAAATCATCTCCTTCCGAACCGTCACCCTCTCTTGAGAGAAGATCGGTAACTTTATCGGTGAAGTATTCTATATAAGGAATGATCTTTTTGTATTCAAGCCTCATGGGACCTATGACACCGAACCCTCCGACGTTCTCGCCGTCCTTGCTGAACGTACCGGTTATCATGCTGGAGTTTGAGATAACGAAGGTATCATTTTCCTGTCCGAAGAGGACATTTATACCGGAGAACGTGCTGTCGAATGCCTGTGTCAGGGCTTCTTTCCGGCGCAGCACCGCGGCGATCTCGGTACCTTTGAGTTCGCTGCACTCGATAAGGTTTTCCTCACCCTCGATGTGAACGCGCTCGTTTATCATGTCGGCAGAGAGTTCCGCAATGCCTTTGAGCAGCGGCGAAAGCGTTATCATATAGCTTCCGAGGGCAGCCGAAAGATTATCCATGTAATCATCGGAGACTTCTTTGAGGTTCACGCCCTGCAGGTTGTCGTTCACAAACGTTCTGAAAAAGTCCATCTGTTCGTGGGTAAGATCGAACGAAAGTCTGCAAACGCGGTTCTTGACACCGCCGCCGGAAGTCATCATCATCAGCACATACATTCTTCGTCCGGTGGGGATCACCTCGACCTTTGTTATAACGGAGAACTTTCCGGAATCGTTTGCCGACACAATAGCGCATTTGGTGAAGTCTGCGAGAGCGCGTGCTGCATTCTCGATAATGACCTCATCTGTCATGCCCTCCATGCCGTCGAAGATCTCATCTATCTTCTGCCTGTCGTCCTCCGGGATCTGACGTTCCGCGAGCCTGCTTATATACAGCCGCAGCCCCTTGTAAGTGGGGACTCTGCCTGCGGAAGTATGGGGGTGTTCGAGCAGCCCCTGCTGTTCGAGAGCCGCCATTTCATTGCGGATAGTCGCAGATGATACCTGAATGTCGAGCAGCTCCTGCACAGCTTTTGAGCCGATAGGTTCACCTGTGCGGATATACTCGTCCACAATGGTATCGAGTATTTTGTAAGCTCTTCTTTCCAAGTTCACCGCCTCTTTCGCTGTCT
Source organism: Ruminiclostridium sp. (assembly GCA_017941355.1). Lineage (GTDB taxonomy): Bacteria > Bacillota > Clostridia > Oscillospirales > Ruminococcaceae > Ruminiclostridium_E. The sequence goes on from JAGAWN010000085.1 coordinate 8,553, forward strand.
TAGCAGTCTTACTTTCCGAGTGTTAGCACTCTTTCTCTCCGAGTGCTAAACATACTATATCACTTTTTTCCCCCGTTGTCAATACCTTTTTGAAAAATTTTTTCGCATTCCTCCGAATTGACATCGCTGACAGGATATGATATAATGGTAACATCATTATCATTCACAGTAGGAGGCACAATTATGAAAGATTTTCTCGAACTTGCAAAAGCCCGCTATTCGGTACGCGGATTTGACGGACGCGATATACCGGAAGAGGACATAGACAAGATAATAGAAGCAGGTCTTGCCGCCCCCACAGGCGTAAACAACCAGCCGTTCAGAATATGGGTATTCAGAAGCGAGGAAGCCCGTGAAAAGCTGCTGTCCTGCACAAGGATGAAGTTTATCGAGCCTGCAAAGGTGATATTCGCGGTAGGCGCAAAGCCTGAGGAAGCATGGACGCGCCCGTTTGACGAGAAGAATATAGCCGATATCGACGCCGCTATCGTTATAACCCACATGATGCTTGAGATACACGACCTCGGCTACGGCTCCACATGGATAGGACATTTCGACGTAAACGCGCTTGCCGGGCTTTACCCCGAAACAAAGGAGTACAGCATGGTGGGACTGCTCCCGGTCAGCGGCATAGCAATGGAGCCTTCCGAACGCCACACCAGGCGCAAGTCCCGCAGCGAACTCGTCACAGAGCTGTAACGGCATTGATGTGTGATCTTTATGACCAACAACAAAACACCGGTGCGAAAGCCGCACCGGTGTTTCTGTTTGTCAATAAAGTCTTATATCTTTCCACAGATGTTCAAATCTCCGTGAAACGGCATGGGTCCAGCGTCACGCTGGCGCGGTCCAGCCGCGTAGGCTGGCGCTGTCCGCGTAGGACGTCTGTCGAAAAAGTTCCTTTTTCGACAGACTGAAACACCGGTGCGAAAGCCGCACCGGTGTTTTTTATTCGCTCATATTATCGTTTCCGTCGGAAAAACCGTTCACTTCGGGAACCTCCGGAAGTTCTATAGAACTCGCGGGTGACGCGGCAGCGCCGGATTCCGTGAACTCATTCTTCATAAGCTTATCGAACGTATCGCCGTCCATTTTCTCATGCTGCATAAGATACTGTGCAACGCGTTCAAGGCAGTCGCGGTGCGTTTCGAGAATGTTGCGCGCACTTTCATACGCAGTCTCGACAAGTTCCCGTATCTCCGCATCGATCTCGCCGGCAATGTTCTCGGAATAGTTCCTGCCGTGAGAGTAGTCGCGTCCGAGGAACACTTCCGCATCGTTTGTTCCGTACACTATCGGACCCAGCTTCTCGCTGAAACCGTAGCGTGTGACCATGCTTCTCGCAACGTTTGTCGCACGTTCGATATCGTTTGAAGCGCCGGTGGAAATATCGTCCAGAACGACTTTCTCAGCCACACGTCCGCCGAGCAGTACGACCAGGGATTCTTCCATTTCCGTCTTGCTGCGGTAATTCTTGTCATGCTCCGGCAGCGACATGGTAAAGCCGCCCGCGCTGCCTCTCGGAATGATCGTTATATGGTGAACCTTATCCTGAGTGGGGCAGAAGTAAGTGCAGACTGCGTGACCTGCTTCGTGGTACGCGGTGAGTTTTCTCTCGCTTTCCGTAACGACTCTGGATTTTTTCTCCGGACCCGTAACCACCTTTATCGAAGCTTCCTCGATATCCTCCTGTACGATAGCCTTTCTGTTCTTGCGTGCAGCAAGGAGAGCCGCTTCGTTCACAAGGTTTTCGAGATCCGCACCTGTGAATCCGGCGGTTGACTTCGCAATGGTAGCAAGATTTATGTCGGGAGAGAGCTTCTTGTTCTTCGTATGGACTTTTAGTATCTCCTCACGTCCCTTGATATCGGGGTAGCTTACCACTATCTGCCTGTCGAAACGTCCCGGGCGCAGCAGCGCGGGATCGAGAATATCGCGGCGGTTTGTGGCCGCCATAACAATGATGTTCTGGTTTTCGGTGAAACCGTCCATTTCTACAAGAAGCTGGTTCAGCGTCTGTTCACGCTCATCGTGACCGCCGCCGAGACCCGCGCCTCTCTGCCTGCCGACAGCGTCGATCTCATCAATGAACACGACCGAGGGGGTGTGCTTCTTTGCCTGATCGAACAGATCACGCACACGGGACGCACCTACGCCGACGAACATTTCAACGAAGTCTGAACCGCTTATCGAGAAGAAAGGAACGCCCGCTTCACCCGCTACGGCTTTGGCGAGCAGGGTCTTACCGGTACCGGGAGGTCCCACCAGCAGCACGCCTTTCGGGATACGCGCACCGAGCTCCTGATACTTGCGAGGATTTTTCATGAAATCCACGATCTCTTCAAGTTCCTGCTTCTCCTCGTCCGCGCCCGCCACGTCCGCGAAAGTGACTTTTTTGCCGTTAGCCGGCTGATTGCGGGTATTCGCGCGGGAAAACTGGCTCATTTTTCCGCCGCCTGTAGTCTGACGCATGATGACAAAGGTGAATCCGATCATCAGCGCGATCAGGATAAGATACGGCACGAAGCTGAGCAGGAAAGAGTTATCCGTGATCGGCTTGTAATCATAATCGAGCGTATTGCTCGGATTAGCCGCATTGTACTTTGCACGATAATCCGTGATATCATTCACGAACAGGCTGACATTTGGTACGCTGTAACGATACTTGCTGTCATCTCCTATATCGTTTGTCCTGAAATCAAGCTGTCCGCTGCCGAGGTCAAGTTCATACCACCTAACATTCAGCTTGTCGTATTCGTCTAAAAGTTCGGAATACGTCTTGTTCCACGGCATTATCTTGCTGTCGCCGCTGTAGGGCGCAATGCTGTTCAGAATAGCAATAAGCCCGCACACCAGCAGTGCGATGATAAGGACGTAGATGATGATCCCTCTGAATTTGTTGGACTGCATTTAAACCGCCTTTCCGAATGTCGGAAGATCATTCCGCAATATGTTATTCCGGGTCGATCCCGTGTCAGTGTTCGTATATCTCTCTTTTCAGAACACCTATGTATTTAAGATCGCGGTAGCGCTCGGCATAGTCAAGGCCGTAACCCACCACGAACTCATTTCCGATGTCAAATCCCTTGTAATCGGCTTTCAGATCACTTGCCTTAACGGCAGTCACCTTGTCGAGAAGCGCACATATCTTCACAGACGCAGGCTTCTTCTCCAGCAGATGTACCTTTACCGCCGCGAGTGTGCGTGCCGTATCGAGAATATCCTCAACCACGATAACGTCCCTGCCTGCAATATCCATATCAATGTCTTTGACAATATTAACGATCCCGGAGGATACAGCCGCGTTCCCGTAGGATTTTGCGATCATAAAATCGAGTTCGCAGTCCAGCTCCGTCTCGCGTATCAGATCGGACATGAACACGAACGAACCCTTGAGAATACCGATGACCACCGGTTTTTTGCCTTTGTAATCCCCGGTGATCTGCTTTCCTATCCGTACAACCGCATTTCTGATCTCCTCCTCGGAGAAAAGAATCCTTTCAACGTCTCTGTGCATTATATTCTCCCATAAAAAAGCTGTCCGGCAGCGTTCACGGCAAATACCGCACTCTGCCATTCAAATAGTATATCACAACTCCGTGAAAAAATCAACACATAAAATGTTGAATTTATGAAATTTATATAATATAATGGTAAAATTTGCAGTTCTATTGACGAGACCGATAGTTCTGCACCTGCGTATCCACATAAAACACTTTCTTGCGGACAAGCGCGAACTTGTTCTTGCAAAGGTTCACCTTACCCATGCCCCTGTTTATTATCTCGGTGCATTGCTCCGTGCGAAGCCTTGTCGGCTCAACGCCGTTTTCTTTCAGTTCCCGCGCTATTATGCGAAAAATCACCGGTGCCGGCAGCTCTTTCAGCTTCCTGCTGTCATATCCGCGCCCGAGCCTGCACTTTCCGGCGCACTCGCCGGCATACCCGTCAAGAAAAGCCGAGTCGTCGCCCACAGCCTCGGTCATGCGCGTCACCGCCGCAATGAACGAGGGATTGAACTCCTCAAGAGCGGGAACGATCCTGTGCCGTATCCTGTTGCGCGTGCAGTCGTCGGACAGATTTGTACTGTCCGTTACAAAGTCTATGCCGTTTTTGCGGCAGTATTCCTCGGTATCCGCTCTTGTACAGAAAATCACGGGACGAATGAAACTGCCACGGACAGGCGGGATGCCCGCAAGCCCTTTGGTGCCGGTGCCGCGTATCATGTTCATAAGCACAGTCTCCGCGTTGTCGTTCGCTGTGTGTGCGGTAGCAAGCTTAGCACCGCCTGCGCACACCTCGTCAAACTTCTCATACCGCAGTCTGCGCGCGGCTTCCTCTATGCTCTCATGCCTGTCAGCGGAACCCCGCACATCAACGGAGAACACATCGAGCTTCACGCCGCGTTCCGCGCACAGCGTCCGCACAAACATCTCGTCCCCGTCGCTCTCTTCGCCCCGCAGATTGTGGTTTATATGGCAGGCTCTCACCGTGATACCGAGTGTGTCTTTCAGTTCAAGCAGCACCAGCAGCAGCGCACAGCTGTCCGCCCCGCCGCTTAGCCCTACCACAGCGGTATCTCCCGCGTGAAGCATATCGTATCTTGTTACAGCCTCAATGACCTTGTTCTTCATATCTCTGATCTATATCGCTGAATCTTGTGAACTGACCGTCCCAGCGCAGGTTTACGGTAGTTGTTTCTCCGTGTCGGTTCTTTGCCACAATGCACTCGCACGCGTCAACGTTGTCCTCCGCCTTTGTGTAGTAAGCGTCCCTGTACAGGAACATAACAATATCCGCGTCCTGCTCGATAGAACCGGATTCACGCAGATCCGACAGCATAGGCCGCTTATCTACACGGGATTCCGGGCCTCGCGAAAGCTGCGACAGCGTGATCACCGGAACGTCCAGTTCCTTTGCAAGGATCTTCAGATTTCGCGTAAGTTCCGAAACTTCGCTTACACGGTTTCCGTCCTTTCGTCCGGTCGTCATAAGCTGCAGATAGTCTATCACCACAAGCCCCAGCCCGTCGAGCCTGCGGAGCTTCGCCTTCATTTCGGCAATAGAAACATTCGGCGTATCGTCAACATACACCCCTACCATATTGAGCATCTCGGCAGCTTCAACGAGCCCCCGCCACTGTGACGGCTCGATGATGCCGGTTTTCAGAGCATTTGAGGGAATTCTCCCCTCGGAAGCCAGCATACGCGACACCAACTGCTCCCGCGACATCTCCAGGCTGAACACCGCAACCTTTTTGCCCCTCTGTATTCTCGCGGCATTCACCGCAATGTTCATAGCGAACGATGTCTTTCCCATACCGGGACGCGCCGCGATCAGTATAAGATCGGAGGGGTTCAGTCCGTAGATCACCCTGTCCAGCGACGGGAATCCCGAACTCATGCCCTTTTTGTTAGCCTCGTCCGGATGCTCCGCGAAGTACGCGAAATCTTTCAGAGTCTGACGAATAGTCGCACCGATATGTATAAGTCCCTTAACGTCTTTCTCGTTGCGGATATCATAAATGCGCTTCTCAGCGTAATCCAGCAGAGGAAGAGCCTCCTCCGTGCCGGAAGCCGCCTTTTCGTAAATGTCCCTTGCCGCGGTAATGAGCGAACGCAGAAGATACTTCTGCTCCAGAATATCTATGTAGCTGTCCAGTGACGACTTCTCTACCGCCAGCTCCGCCAGCTTCATCAGATAAGTCTTTGCTTCCTCCTGGGAATCGAAAGCCTTTTCCCGTACAGCCGCCTCCATTACGGTGACAATATTTATTTCCTTGCTCGCAATGAACAGCTTCTGCATCTCGGAGTAAATGCTGCTGTGCAGCTGAACGCTGAAATGCTCCGGCAGCAGCCTGTCGGAGACTTTCGCCATAAGATCCGATTCCAGGATCACCGATCCGAGGATCATCTGTTCGGCATATACGTTGCTCGGCAGACTGATATCCGACATGGTTATATCGTCCATTTGACCTCCCGCGGCTTACTGCAGTTCGGTGACCTGCACCTTGAACTTTGCGGAAACTCCGTTGTACAGTCTTGCTTCGGCTTCAAAAGTGCCGAATGTCTTGATATCTTCTTTAAGTACGATCTTCTTCTTGTCCACATCAAGCCCGTGCTTGTCCTTGATAAGCTTCACGATATCCTTAGCGGTCACTGAACCGAACAGTCTGCCGTTGGTACCCGCCTTTACCGCTGTTGAGAAAGTCTTCCCCTCGATAACCGAAGCAATATGCTTTGCATTCTCTGTCTCGGTGTCGATCTTATGCTGCGCGTGAGCCTGCTGACCCTCAAGAATGTTCATGTTGGCATTTGTGGCTTCCACAGCCAGCTTCTGTCTTATCAGGCAGTTGCGGGCATATCCGTCCTTGACTTCCTTTACCTCGCCTTTCTTGCCTGTTCCTTTAACGTCCTGCAAAAGTATTACTTTCATATTTACCTCCGTTTTAAGTTGATGATCGTGTTGTGCGCCGGCGGCGCGTAATTTGTATCGAGTTGAAATATCACGGTCTCAGCGTACAGCCTGCCGCCGTGAATGACCGCACTCCTGCGCTGTAGCGGATCAGCTGTTGAGATCGCTGTAGTATTTGTCGATCGCGTTCTTGAGCCGTTCAAGCACATCGTTCACAGTGGAATCGCGGAACTGCGCACCCGCCATTGTCTGATGTCCGCCGCCGCCGAGAGTCTCGGCAATGAGCTGAACATTCAGCGCGCCGAGTGAGCGGCAGTTGAGCGCGATCTCGTCGTTTGATGTCCTTGCGATAACGAACGAGGCTTTCACGTTCGTAACGCCCAGCAGCTCGTCCGCAGCCTGCGGAGCCGCAACTCTCATATCCTGCATTATCTTGTCGGATATTGCGATAGCACAGTTCCTGTACACCGTTGCGGAAGCCACAAGCTCCGACTTCTGGCGATAGCACTCCACCGAATTGCCGAACAGCATCTTTACGTTTACGGTATCCGCTCCCAGCTTGCGCAAAAACGCGGCAGCCTCGAATGTGCGTACGCCCGTTCTGAGCGTGAAATTCTTGGTATCGAGCGTGATGCCCGCAAGAAGCGCCTCCGCCTGTACCGACGAGATCTTTCCCGCGTCTCCGAAATACTGGAGCAGTTCCGTCACCATTTCGCTGGCGCTTGAAGCATACGGTTCGTGGTGGAAAATGGAAGCTTTGTCAATGTAGTTTATCATCTTGCGGTGGTGGTCAATGACCACAACTTTGTCAGCGCGCTCAAGCAGCTCCGGCACATCGACGATAGCGGGATTGTGGGTATCGACAACGATCAGCAGCGAGTCCTCCCCGAAGCTCTCCTTCGCCTCCGAAGCGTTCATGAAAAGGTATGCCTTTTCCTTTTCGTAAATATAGTTGTACAAAGCCATGGAAAGCGTGGTCTGCTTGTCTATGACCGCATAAGCGTTCTTTCCGAGTCTGCGTATAGCTCCCGCAAGACCTACCGCGGCTCCCACAGCGTCAAAGTCGCTGTTGCGGTGTCCCATTATGTAAACATCGCCCGCCTGGTCTATCGCCTCTATCAGAGAGTTTGCTATAATACGCGTTTTGACCTTTGTATGACGCTCAACGCCCTTTGAAACGCCTCCGTAAAACTCGAAGCCGTTCTCGTTTTTTATCGCTGCCTGATCTCCGCCGCGTCCCAGCGCCATATCCAGCGCCTGTCTCGCAAACTCCTCGCTCTCGGCAATAGTTCTGGCAGTCCTGCCTATACCGATAGACAGCGTTACGCTGATACGGTCATTTACCTGTATCTCACGGACTTTGTCGAGTATCTTCACTCTGTCGTCGATCATAGCCCTTACATGACGCTCCTCAACAACAGCCCAGAAGCGTTCACGGCTGTACTTTCGCAGTATTCCGTCAGTGCTGCTGATAAAGTCCTCCAGTAGCTTGTCGATCTGAACGGTGACCTTCGCGGTCTCACTTTCCGAGCTTCCGCCGAAGATCTCCTCATAGCTGTCGATAACGAATATTATGACAACCGGCTGAGAAAGCTTCTTTTCCGTTTCCAGAACTCTCATTCTCGTGATATCCGCGAAGTATATCATAAACACGTCTTTCGCTTCGTTTTCGTCCGGCGCGTCGGCATATACCTTATAATAATTGTTCTTGTATTTTATCTCATAGTATCCCTCGCGGCCGAGCAGCTTCTCCAGCGGCAGCTTTGTGATTATCTCAATGGAGTTGCCGTAAACCGCTTCCTCCGTAAAATGTTCCTCAAAGTCCTTGTTGAACCACACAAGCCTGCTCCCGTTGTCAACTATCGCAATACCCAGCGGCATGAAGTTCATCGAGACGCGCTCCATGCGGTCTATCTCCGAGTCGATACGGGCGAAATACTGAAAGTTCTTGCGAGTAACGGCAATAAGCTTTGCAATAGTAAAACCGCCGGTGATGCAGAATATGGGCGCGAAAATACAGAACGCCTGCAAAGAAGCGCCGTAAGTGTAGATCAGCATTGCAAGAGACGAGATAACCAGCGCGATTATCGCAATAACCAGCCCCGCGTCCCTGAAATTATTCTTCACCTGCACACGCTCCTTTCGCACTTTATTACGACGCCGAACCGCCGTCCGGGGAATATCAGACTTCCATAATTATCGGCAGTATCATCGGGCTTCTTCCGGTCTTTGAGAAAATGAACCCGCTGAGCGCGTCCTTGACATCGGACTTTACGCCCGACCATTCCCGTATATTCGGAACAATGCTCTTCTGCATTACCGCTCTTGCGCGCTCTCTCGCCTCGTCCATGAGTTCCTCGGACTCACGGACATACACAAATCCGCGGGAAACGGTATCCGGACCGGAAACGATCTTTCCGGTGGATTTCTCCACCGCCGCCACGATTATGATAAGACCGTCCTGTGCCAGATGCTTTCTGTCACGCAGCACCACAGAGCCGACATCGCCGACCCCCAGACCGTCTATAAGCACACGCCCCGCCGTCACCTGACCGGTTATCTTCATATCTATGCCGTCAGTCTCGATAACGCTGCCGTTACCGGCGATAAAGATATTTTCTTCCGGTATATGAAGCTGTTTCGCAAGTTCGGCGTGCTTGTGCATATGCTTGTATTCGCCGTGTATCGGAATAAAGTATTTCGGGCGGGTAAGGGAGATCATCATTTTCAGTTCTTCCTGACACGCGTGTCCCGAAACATGAACATCGTACATGGACTCATAAACCACGTTTGCGCCGGACTTCATCAGTTCGTTCACCACGCGTCCAACCAGCTTTTCGTTGCCGGGAATGGGATTGGCAGAGATGATTATGAGATCCTGCGAAGTTATGGTGACCTGTCTGTGCTCGTTGTTCGCCATGCGTGAAAGCGCGGACATAGGCTCGCCCTGACTTCCGGTGGTAATGATGACAAGTTCCTCCGGCGGTATCCTGCCTATTTTGTCGATATCAACAAGAATACCTTTCGGGAGTTTGATGTAGTTAAGTTCGATAGCGGTATTAAGCACGTTTATCATGCTTCTGCCGGAGACTGCCACTTTGCGTCCCGTCATTGCCGCATTGTCTATTATCTGCTGTATCCTGTGAATGTTGCTGGAGAAAGTTGCGACTATAATGCGCTTACCCTCCGCGTTTGAGAAGAAATTGCGGAATGTGGAGCCTACGCGCCGTTCAGACATCGTGTAGCCGGGACGCTCCGCGTTGGTGCTTTCCGAAAGCAGGGCAAGAACTCCCCTGTTTCCCAGTTCGCCGAATCTCGCAAGATCAATGATCCCGCCCTCTATCGGAGTATAGTCCACCTTGAAGTCTCCGGTGTGGATAATGATACCGGCGGGAGTATAAATAGCAAATCCGCAGGAATCCGGGATCGAGTGGTTCACGCGAATGAACTCGACAGCCATGCAGCCGAGTTTCACGGTCTGACGGGGCTGAACAACATTCAGGGTACATTCGGACAGTATCCCGTGTTCCTCCAGCTTTCCCTTTACAAGACCGAGAGTAAGCGGGGTCCCGTAAACGGGAACATTTACCTTTTTGAGCAGATAAGCAAGGCTTCCGATGTGATCCTCATGTCCGTGGGTAAGTACCACGCCGCGGAGTTTATCCCTGTTTTTGATGATGTATGTGAAATCCGGGATCACAAGATCCACGCCCAGCATATCATCGTCCGGGAATGCAAGACCGCAGTCAACGATGAACATATCGTTGCAGCATTCGTAAAGGTACAGGTTCTTGCCGATCTCGTTAAGACCGCCGAGAGGGATTATTTTCAGCGGCGAGGATTTTCTCCCGCCTGCCGGACGCGAAGAAGCGGACGGTGCAATGACCGTCTCCGTGCGGTTCACGTTTTTCTTGTCTGTACGCAGTATCTCGTGCTGCTGATTCTCCTTTGTTTTTCTTTCGCTTCCGGCTGCGGCGGTTCTCTTTTTCGGCTGCTTGACAGCGGTTTTCCGGGACTGCTTTGCCGCCTGCTTCGGTGTCTGTTTTGCCGTCTGCTTTCCTGTTCTTCCCGACATAAGGTATTTGCCCGCCGGCTGACGCTTTCTGCCAGCCGCAGACTGTCTGCGTTCGTTATTCTTTTCCATTGTGCCTCTTTTCGTCGCATACCTGGTCACATTGGATAGAAAGAGATCAGTGTGGTGTGTCCGGGTATCATGTGTTTTGTCTTATTGATACCTCTGAAAACCGTTTTCTCTCAAACGGGTTTTCAGAGGTTTCCTTATATAGTACGGTAAAACCGCGTTTTACGATAGTAATACAATTTTTATTATAACTCATTCGTCCGCAAAAGTCAAGAAAAACTTGCGGCAGCCCCGGGAAACCGTCCCGGCAGCCGGAAATGACCGCCCGCCGCAACTACAGGACGTAGTAAAGAAGGTTCCCAAAAGCGTGCAGGAGGCACGCATAAAAGGAACCTTCCAAAAGACACGGATGTCGTAAGGAAGTTTTCCGGAGCGCCGCATGGACGCGGCGCATACGAAAGAAAACTTCCGAAACCCGCGTCAGTATTGTTTTTCCACCGACTTTGCCGCCTCCCGGATCAGGCGCTCGGTGCTGTCACACAGCGAAGCCGCCGTTTCCGTACCAAAGCTTTCCGCGTACAGGTAAAGCCCCGTTCCGCGTCTGTCTGGACGAAGAAACACTCGTCTGTCGCCGTCCTGCATCACCGCGCCCTCGTTTTCCTCCGGCACGGCTTTAAGCCTGTCAAGAACACGCTGAGGCGGGCAGTTCAGCCGAATGAAACGATCCTCGGCAGAAGAACGCACGATCAGTTCAAGCGCTTCCGCGGGAGTTACGGCGTGTCTTGAAATAAACGAAAGCGCTTTCAGTGCAAGCCGGAACCCGTCCCGCATGAAAAGCTGACTTGCAGCGAGTTTTCTCGCTTCCTCGTCACGATCGTCCATAGAGCTTGCGTAATACCGCAGTATCTCACCCCCATACCTGCGCGCAGTCTCCTCGGCAGTCTGCGGGAACGAGAACGGAAGTGCCGTCACCGAACCCGTCTCCGCGTTGTCCGCGCAGGCTATAAGCGTCAGAGCCACCCGGTCAAGGAACGTATCTCCGCAGGTTATCTCCGCCGTGTCGCCACGCTCTCCGATGTTGACCGTCAGCTTTTCCTTTCCGTTTGAAACCGCTTTAGCAAAAGGCGCACAGATATCCCGGAACCTCACGTTCCGCGAGACTACCCGCACATCATACGGCACCGTAAACCCCGTGATCCGCGCAAGCTCCGATGTATAAAGCATTTCTGCGTCCGTGACCGTCCGTATGCCGCCGAAGCTGTCCCAGCCCGCGCTCATATATTCGCTCCTCACCAGCGCACCGTGAAAAACGCGTTCTCTGCCGCGTTTCAGCGGAAGCATACCTGCGGAAAAGATCGGTATTTTCGTCTGTGCCCTCGCCGTGACGTGCATGATCGTGTCCGCGCCCAGCAGCCCCGCGGCATGAGCAAGCACAGGCAGCGGGACATTCCCGCAGTCATACGCCGTTCCTCCCGCGCTGGAGATACCGCTTACAAGCGCCTTCGCAATGCTTTCCGAAGCGTTCCCGCCGGAGTATGATACCGCGATCCCGGTTTCGGATATCTTCGCGGCAGCGGCTCCCGCACGGGCGGAGAACCCCGGTGTTATCACCGTGTTGGTGGTACCGCAGATGCCCTCCTCCGAAAGTTCCGGAGCGCAGGCAGACCCGTATTTTACATCGGAAGTAACGGAAGCGTTCCTGTCAATACGCTTGTTGTTCCATATTCGCACGCCGCCGCTCACTACCGCGTTTTCCCCGATCACCGCGCCCTCTCCGATGACCGCGTTCTCATATACAGCGGCACCGCTGCCGATACGGGCGCCCGGACATACAATGCAGTCGTTGAGGGTCACGTCCTCACCCACAAAAGCGCCGTCCATTACGATAGCGCTGTTCAGCTTTGCTCCGTCGGAAATATACGCTCCCGCACCCACCGAGGTACAGCCCGCAGCCAGAGCCTTATGCGAAAAATATGCGCCTTTCACTATGAACGAAGTCCTGCTTATGTGGCTGTTCTGAGTGATGACCCGTTCGGCGGGCTGCACGCGTATTTTCCCGTTTATCAGATCGGCGGTGCAGCGCTTGTATGCCGCAATGTCCCCGATATCGCACCAATACCCGCTTTCCGCGAAATATCCCAGCTGCATCTCCCGACCGAGCATTTCCGGAAAAACGTCTTTCGCGAAATCCACCGGCTTGTCGTCCGCGATAAGTCCGAGGACTTCCGGCGAAATGACATATATCCCGGTATTCGCAAGATCGCTGCGGCAGTTGATATATGAGGGCTTTTCGGAAAAGCCGTTCACCGTGCCGTTTTCTCCGATGATAACGCCGTATTCACGGGGATCGTCCACCGACTTCACCGCAATTGTAGCCGCGGATTTTGTGTTCTTGTGGTGTCTGTACATCGCCGCAAGATCAAAGTCGCACATAGCGTCCCCGCTTATGACGATAAAGTCATCGCCGAAATCGGCGGCTGCACGCTTGACACAGCCCGCCGTCCCAAGCGGCTTGTCCTCGTATGAAACGAACGTGCGCAGGTTCCCGTATCTGCCGTCGCCGAGAGCGTCCTCAATGCGTTCTCCGCGGTATCTTACCGCGACCGCCGCCTCGGTGCAGCCGTTTTTCTCCAGAAGTTCGAGAATATAGAACAGCACGGGCTTTCCGCATACCGGAACCAGCGGTTTCGGCATATCGCAGGTGAGCGGGCGCAGTCTTGTTCCCTCACCTCCCGCAAGTATAACAGCTTTCATAAAATCCTCCGTTCCGCGGCATACCGTACATTGTCACAAACCGCACTTACCGCATAAAATATCAAAGGGGATAGGACCCCGGATCATTCAATTGCAATATAGTATGCACAGGAAAGGAAGAATTATTTATGAAAAACACGATTATTCCGCTTGAATCATATACGGCAGCAAGAAGAGCGGCGCGTTTTCTTAACTCGCGCGGCATCTACGCGAGAGTCGTCAAGACCGGCTCCGGGCGCACCGGCTGTACTTTCGGCATCAGCGTAAACGAACCTCCCGGCATAGTCTGTGACATTCTGCGGCGCGAGGGGATACGCTGCGGAGACAGTGTGCCGCTCCCGCCGCCCCGCCCTCCGAGACCTCCGTTCCCGCCGCGTCCGCCGAGGCGCTGAACCGCTTCCGGCTCGGGTAAACGAAAGGAGAAGAACGAAATGATATATTTTGACAACGCCGCGACAACATACCCGAAGCCTCCCTCCGTGATCGCGGCAATGTCCCGGGCGCTGGTGAGATACGGCGCGAATCCGGGACGTGCGGGTCACGCAATGTCGCTGGAGACTGCCGATGCCGTGTTTTCCGCCCGTGAAAAGTGTGCGGAGTTTTTCGGCGCGTCCGTTGAAAACACGGTGTTCATGCCCAACTGCACCTTTGCTCTCAACACCGCGGTAAAAGGCGTACTTACGGACAACTCTCACGCGGTGGTGAGCGATATCGAGCATAACGCGGTACTGCGCCCGCTCCACGCGCTGACGGAAAGCTGCGGGGTATCATACTCCTGCGCACAGACAAGCGACGACGACGCGGAAACGGTATCAAACTTTGAAAAACTGATAAACCGGCGCACAAAAGCGGTCATCTGCACACTGGCGGGCAACGTCACCGGGAAGATACTGCCTGTGGCGGCGATCGGTGAAATGTGCCGCCGCCGCGGTATCTGCTTTATCGTTGACGCGGCTCAGGGTGCGGGAGTCCTGCCGCTGAAGCTCGGAAACGGCATAAACATCATCTGCGCCGCGGGACACAAGGGGCTTTACGGACCTATGGGCACCGGACTACTTGTGACGGACGGCAGGTACACGCTCAAAACTCTGGTGGAGGGCGGTACCGGGAGCCTGTCAAAAGAGCTTGCACAGCCCTCGTTCCTGCCGGACAGGTTTGAAAGCGGCACGATCAATACGGCAGGCGCGATCTCCCTCGGCGCGGGGATAGATTTTGTGCAGTCCAGAGGTATCGGCGCAATAGAAGCCCACGAGCGCGGACTGTGCGAGCGGTTTTTCGCGGGCATGAAGAAGCTGCCGGCAGTAAAACTGTACAGCAGCGCGTTCGATGAGCGTTTTGCACCGGTGATCCCTTTCAATATAGGCGATATCCCTGCCGAGGAAGCCGCGGCAATGCTGAGCGACGCGGGTTTCGCGCTTCGCGGAGGTTTCCACTGTGCCTACCCCGCACACCGAAAGATCGGTACTGCCGGACAGGGCGCGGTACGCTTCTCGCCGTCGGTATTCAGCACGATGTCCGAGGTCAACGCGCTTGTCCGCGCTGTAGCGAGGATAGCCGTCCGCAGCGCATAACTGATCTTCAAAGCCCTGTACGAACCGGAAATCCGAGTGTCGGACAGGGTCTTTTGCTGCGAAAAAATACGAAAAATGTGTTGATTATTCGTTTTGGTTGTGATATAAT
>JAGAWN010000086.1 GCA_017941355.1 Ruminiclostridium sp.
AAGTTATTATAGATGCGGGCGAGTTGCCAAAATTCATTGAAGAAATCCAAAACGGAATTGAAAACGGTGATTCTCTTAATAATGTACTGCAAAATCACCGTGAGAGATACGAAACCGCAAATGATATTAACGGAAAAGAAATTTTTTATATAGATCCTGATACGGGTTCAGTCGAATATGTATATACCAAAAATAGGTGTATTCATATTTCTCCAAAACAAATGGATATGGACAAACTTACTTCCTATGCCATTGCTGATGATATAGCGACCATACTTCGCTATACATATTTCAAAGAAGAAACAGACGATCAGACAAAGGTGCAGGCGCTTATATCGGGAATAAGTCAACGTTCTTCAGAATATAACACTGACAGGTTCGATGCTATGTGGGACACAACAGTGGAACATTCAAGAGAATGGATAGCTATGATGCATGAAAAATATTGGGACGAGGACAGCACCGACTATGATGATATGATAGATGCGCTTCTCGAACTTCTTGATCGCCACTTCAAGGCTGAGCAGAAGCGTGAAGCAGAGAACGATGACTTCGGCAGCTCTTCGCTAACGGTCGCGGCTATGGCGGCGAAAATCGCTGTGAGCAAGGCGGGCG
This sequence comes from Ruminiclostridium sp., assembly GCA_017941355.1. Classification (GTDB taxonomy): domain Bacteria; phylum Bacillota; class Clostridia; order Oscillospirales; family Ruminococcaceae; genus Ruminiclostridium_E. Next base: position 616 of record JAGAWN010000086.1, read on the forward strand.
AGGCTTCAACATTGGCAGTATAATAAACATCAACAAGCGCACGGGTTCCGGCTTGTGCGCTTATGGCTTTTTGAGACTGTTTTCGGTCATAAAAAAATTTTATAAAATTTTTAACTGTACCATTGACAATGGTACAGTTATGTGTTATAATACAACTGTACCAGCGAGAGTGATACAGTTTGTGCGCTGGACGGAGGTCGATATTATGAACATGGCCGATGATTTTATATTATGGATATATATCCATACTGGCGATTTTGATACAGTAATATTCGCGCTGCCTGCAATAATCCTGACAACCCTGATATATTGGGTGGCAAGGCGGATATGGCATAAGCATAAATTGGGCGACGGATACGCGGTAATACGCAGAAAGGCGCGTTTAAACGAGATCGTAAGACTTCTCACGGTCTGTTGGTTTTGTGCGCTGTTTTGTATCGTTATCGCTCCCACGGGAGCATGGATGGACTTCTGGCGCAGGCTTGCAGTTGGTATGAACCCATTTGAAAGCTTTATACCGGTGCATCTCGGCGAGATCGTACCGATACCTGTAATACTCCAGTACATTCTGGACGGACACCCTGACTGGCTTTTGGAAGAGGCAATGGCGTTCTTACCACATTTACTGCTGAATATCCTGTTGTTTGGCCCTTTAGGATTCGCAATGCCGTTTATCAGTAGACAAACATCATTTATTAAAACGATATTGACCGGCTTTTCATTGAGCCTAATAATTGAGTTTATTCAGTTCTTCCTGGGAAGAGCGTGTGAAATGGACGATCTGATCTGTAATACTCTTGGAGCTGCTGCGGGATATTTACTGTATTTGTTTTTCAAGAAAATGTTTCCCGATTTTACGGAAAAATGTATGATATCAGTATATCATATGTGCAAACACAATGATAACAAAGGGGAGGAGATGCTTTGTTTAACATAAAACTCGACCCGAACGAAAGCATACACGACCAGATTATCAGCGAGATCGGACGTCTCATATCGCTTGGGATACTCGAACCCGATGAAAAGCTTCCCGCGGTAAGAGAGACCGCGAAGGAGCTCGGCATAAGTCCGAATACCGTACAGAAAGCGTATGCGGCACTTGAAAAAAGCGGGCTGATTTACTCGCTGCCTGCAAAGGGAAGCTATGTTTCTTCCGGCGGTAAAGCTGCGGAGGCTGTCAGAAATGAAGCTGCCGAAGCCTTGCGAGCAGCAATGCGAAAGGCTGCCGAAACGGGAGTTGACCGCGCAGCTGTCGATGATATCGCAGATGAGATTTTCGGCAAAAAATTGTGAAAGAGGGAAAGGAATAATGATAGAAATAAGGAACTGTGTCAAGGATTACAGCGATAACCGCGCCGTTGAAGACATTACCGTCACGATACCCGAGGGCTGTTCGTACGGACTTCTCGGTTCCAACGCTGCGGGCAAGTCAACGCTGTTAAAGATGATGACCGGTATTTACCGCCCGACCGCCGGAACTATAACCATAGACGGCGAGCCGGTTTACGACAATGCCGGTATAAAGGAACGGCTGTTCTTCGTCGATGATGAAACGGTGCAGTATTCAAACATGACGCTCGGGCAGATGCGAAATTATTATAAGCGGTTCTATCCGACATTTGACGAAAAGCTGTTTGAGAAGCTGCGTGAGACTGTAGGACTGCCCGAAGACAAGAAAATGCACAAGTTCTCAAAGGGAATGAAGCGGCAGGCCGTCGTGATATGCGGTGTTGCTTGCAGGACGAAGTATCTGTTCATCGACGAGGCTTTCGACGGGCTTGACCAGATGATGCGCACGATAATAAAGAACATACTGATAGACGAGATGCTTGACAACAAGCTCACCGTAGTGTTCTCGTCACACAACCTGAGCGAGATCGACGAGTTCTGCGACCGCGTGGGACTTCTGCACGCGGGGAAGATGCTGCTCGACCGCGAGCTTGACAGCGTGAAGAGCGATATCGTCAAGGTGCGCGCGGCGTTTGACCGCGAGATTACCGCAGACGATCTGCCCGAGCTGGACGTTAAGTACATTTCGGTCACGGGAAGCCTTACCGATATAATCGCGGCGGGCGGTGCGGAAAAGGTGAGAGCCGCCGTGGAGAAGCTTTCGCCGAAGCTCTGCGACCTTACAAAGCTGTCGCTTAAAGAGATATTTATATATGAAATGGAGGGCGTGGGTTATGACGGCTCAAAGCTCGAAGAATAGATTTCTTCAATACTATATTTCCCGTCTCGGAAGGCTGAAATATCTTATAATACTGCTTTCCGTGTTCGGTTTTATGACATTCCCGCTGTATTCTATATTCCTTGAGGGGTATGTCTCGGAAACGCTCAGCGATACGGCTGATTACAACGATGGTACCTATAAGGCTCTGTGCAACGACCTCGGATGGAAGTTATTCGTAGTCGGAGTTCTCGGCGGGCTTGTGGTCATGCTTATAATCGGGCTTGAAGGGTTCCGTTATCTACATAAGAAGGATTACGTAAATATGGATCTTTCGTTGCCGGTAACTCACACACAGCGCTTTTTCGGAGACCTTCTCGCTGTGCTTACGGCGCAGTTCGTTCCGATATTCGCTGTTTGCGGTATTGGCGCGGCGGTGGTTGCCCATGTGCGTTCAATTGATTATTCCGAAAGATACAACTATGGGCTCACGCCGAATTATCTCAGTTACTGTAAGGATATCGAAAAACTGATACCACAATTTCTTATCGCGGCGATCATGCTGGTGGCAATGACGGTGTTTGTCATAAGCTTCTGCGGACGTACTCCCGTTGCTGTGATAATGACTGTACTTGTACAGGCGGCTGTTCCCGTATCAACATTTTGCCTGTGGATAATAGCGCTGAGCGGCGCATACGGAGCAAATGACAACAGCCTTATGGACACGAGCGTAATGTCACTGCTGTCGCCTGTCGGTTTCCTGTTTGCGTTCGGAATGGGATCGTTCCACCAGTTGCTTAACGCCTCGCCGTGGGGATATATATTTATTGCGGTATACGTTATCGCGCTGTTTGCAGGATCATACTTTGTTCAGAAGCACAGACTTTCCGAGCGCACGGGCGACCCGTTCGTGTTCAAATACGCGCGGCATGCTTTCACAGCACTGTTTGAGCTTGCTGTGATCACATTCTTCGGAATGAGGATATTCGCGCCGGAATATGTACAATATACGAATTTTTACAGCATTTTCGGCGGCGGTACGACCGAAAAATATGATCTGCCGTTTGTGTTTATCTGCATAGGCGCGGCAATGGTCGTATTTGTTATAATGGAGATAATCGGCGGCGGCTCAATAAAGAAATTCCCTATATCCGCGGCACGATTTGTTGTTACCGCGGGAGCCTGCTTCGGATTATGTGCTCTTATCCCAGCTACCGGCTGCTTTGGCTATACTACGCATATCCCGTCTGCCGCTGTCGCGGATAATGCGAGGTTATCCATTAACTATCACTGGGACAATATGCAGTGCTACGTTCCTTATGAGGATGCTGCAGAGCTGCACAAAAGAATATTAGCCGAGCACCCCGGCAGCGGACTTGGTATGCGTGCTCCTGTCAATGTCATGATAGAGTATTTCAATGGGGATAATTATGTTGATGTGCGCACGTATGACCTCAATGAGAGCTATGCGGAGACCTTGTACGATCTGTATTTCCGCTACGGCGGATTCAGTATGCAGTACCAGTATCAGAAACCCGAAGACCAGTCGCGTACAGAGCGCGGTGATGGCGGCAGGTGGGTAACATATACGCTCGAAAGGACGAAGGATTTCGCTTACATCTGGACATCATCGCAGGGACCGAATATCACAGACGAAGAAGAGCAGGAAAAGTATATGGTAAAGTCAGATGTTGACACCGACGAGCTGTATGACGCGATAATCGAGGACGCGAAGTCGGCGACATTTGAGCAGGTCTATCGTTCCGAATACCTACACCCGAGGAATATATACATCCGCAGGATATACAGCTACAGACCTGATGAAAATGGCATACGCGCGGCTAATATATGCGATTATGATTACAGGATATATCCTTTCTATACAAGAACTCTGGCGCTGCTCAAAGCTCACGGTATCGACCTGTTCCCAGATACAGCACAGGACTGGTCAGGGTATTCGGCGTTCCTGATAAAAGCAAGTACAGATGAAAACAGTGGAAGCGTCGAGAACGTGTCCTCTTTGTACAGTGATTGGGCGGCAATAAAAGACGGGTATTTGGAAGGCAAAATGCGCCGTCTTACGGATGAACCCGAGCTGCTGAACGAGCTTATGTCATACACTGCGGAAAAAACAAGCTATCAGGGAGACGAGCGATATTATATCTGGCTCAGCTACCTGTATAACGGTCAGGATGTCGGAAACGGAATGCTCTACCCGATAACCGAAGCGCATACTGCACGGGCGGCAGAGATATATGCGTCACTGCCGGTGGCGCAGGAGGAGCTTGATAATCTTCGTGACCACGGCGATATTCTACCGGTTGACGCTGCGGATGAATACGAACAAGCCGCAGTAGAACAATAAATACCCCTACACAGGAACGACCCTCCGTAAAGCATAGATACGGAGGGTCTGTTCTGTTATTCAATGTTTTGCGCAATACCGACAATTCCGCCTTCGATAGCGACGGGGTCAATGACCTCGCTGTCCGGGAAGGATATGCACACCAACGGACCCGTACACCAACCCGTCGCTCCGACCGCGGCGATTCTGCTGCCAGCTTTGACTATATCGCCCTCGCTGACGTAAATGTCGCTAAGGTGGCTGTATCTCCACTTCCTGCCGTCGGCAGCCTGTATCGTGATGTAAATACCCTCGCCCTGTCCGGGAACATTCCGCGAATTTGTTTCGATCACGGTGCCGCCCGTTACCGCAAGTATCGGCTCGCCTTCCTCTGCGGGGATATTGAAGCGGTAGTCTGTGCTTGTATCGATGCCGGTCCATTCGTCGTGCGTGCGGTAGGTTATAACGTCTTTCGTCCAGTTTTCCAGCGGGAAGCAGTAGTCCTCGCCCGCGTACTGTTTCAGGATGTCGATAGCGTCGTCACCCTCCCAGTAGCCTGTCCGCGGGTCGGTAACGCTGATTGCACCTGTCAATACATCAGTAAGACCGCCGATATTCTCAAAGCTCAGAACATACAGCACATTACCGTCATCAATAAGTGCCAAAGACCATATATCAACAGTATTGAGACTGCCCTGCACATTTTCTTCCCGTCCGTAGTATGTATCGACTGTCAGACCGAGATTGTCGCTGAAATATGACTCGTGTTCAAGCTTTTCCGGGTCAAACCCGTTCATTTGTGCAAGCCCGCTTATGCGGTCTTCGGGCGTATCTGC
>JAGAWN010000007.1 GCA_017941355.1 Ruminiclostridium sp.
CAAGTCTTTCGGCTTTATCCATAATTGCCGTAACGGTCTCGTTGTCCGTGACTTTCAGATGTTGTCTGATATCCTGCTCAATAGCAGCCCTGTCGCGGTTCTTCTCAGATATTACTACGAAATGCCCTCTTTCATCAGTGACGGTCAGGCGCATAGGATCATCTTCCTGAAACTGCATCTTTGCGAACGAGAAATTATCAAGCAGAACATTGTCATCAGCGGACCTGATATTCTTTTCATAGTGCGCCATCTGCTCCAGCTGCCGCGATTCGCTCAGATAGTACCCAAACTGTTCATCGGTCATCTTTGAAGCAAGTCTGTTAGCAGCTTCCACAGCCTTTACCTGACTGTAACCCAGCCGCTCCTGCAATACTCTTTCGAGCCGAACCTTTGGACTGAAATTCATCGTAAGCTGTTTCTGCTCCGTTCTGTCGTCGATCTTGATCTTCAGCTTACCCTTTCCGTCCCTGAAAAGGGAAATATCAGTATTATTAAGCTCCGCGCTCATGTCATTGTATTTCTGCATCGCGGCATCTATCTGCTTTTCATACTCAGCGCCGAATATACATTTAACGCCGTCTTTGGATTCCATAAAGCACACCGGAATATCATGCTCCGAACAGTACATCTGAAATCCCTCGACCTGTTCCTTTTCGATAGTGACCATACGCTCAGCCTGCTCCGGCTTTTTCATTTTCTCGCGGTAAATATCCTGAACAATTGCATTCATAGCTTCACTATCCTTTACATTAAAGAAAAGTGAGATAGTGTTTTCCTTCTTGCTCTCCTGTATCGCCGCCACAGGAATGTTCATCTTTTTCGCCCGCTTGATAAGCTCCCCGAAATCCTTTTTATCAAATGAAGGAATGGAAGTTACCTCACCGCCCTCCTGCAGCTTACGGTACGTCACCTCGCCTCCGGACAATACCTGCTGCTTATCGGACTTTTTCAGCCGTGCTTCCTCGCGCTCCCGTTCTATCGCCAGTTTCAGAAGATCCATGATGATCTCCGTTGCCTTCGATATGACTTGTGTTGTTACCTCAACACCCGCGCTTGCCACATCATCACCGTGCATATTTATTCACCTCCCCTCGTCCGGGATTTTTTGAGAAGATTTATTTTCGGATAACCGGTCCGAGAATTTGTCCTTTCATATCTCTAGCGGTTTAAAAGCCGTTTTTGTTCCACTTTTTCGGGCTTTTCGGCACAATGCACAAATTAATTTTTATTCAGCACGCTTCTTTAAGCGCCTTGCACAACACCGGCTTAACTGTTTCAAGTATTCTGTGAACAGACACAAGTGGCATATCCAACATATCTGCGATCTCCCTCATAGACAGACCATGAAGGAATCTGTATTTAGCGCATTTGATCTCTACGCTGTTATATCCGGACAAAACCTGCTCTATAAAAAGCTTGGCTTCAACATCACCCGTAACACTTTTCACATAGTACCCTAATTCGGATATGAAGTTATCATCATAAACATATACTTTATGTGCTCTATGCTCCTTATCCCTGTCCTGGGCTCTTAACTCCTCATCTTTAAACTTGAGTAAAGCATCAAGTGTTTCCTTGTTTATGACCATTTCCTCTGCTTCAGTGCAGTTGTCGGGATAAACATCTGCTACTTTAACAAGGTACTGATCTTTACCGATCATCTGAAAAGGTATGCTGTTTATAGTTTTCTGTCTGTGTTCTTTCATTTTTGGTATCCTCCGAAAATCTAAATGTGTTGGTAACGAACGATTCAGATTTTCAGAGAAGGCGACCTGCACCTTATATACATAAAAGACCTCCGCTTCTTTCCAGTCGAAACGGAGGTCTCTGCTCATCAGACTAAAAGCTATGCCAAAGAAAGACCGGAGAGACATCTCCGTCCGAACTAAAGCATCAGGTCTTTCAAGTAATCTGATGTTTAAATATTCACTTGTGATTGTTCGCACTTGAAATCGCCTGCGCCGGCTGCGAACAACCGATAGTCAAGGTCAAACCCGCTTATATTGCGGCTTTCCTGTCCTTAACTACAAGCACAGTATATCATACCTCCCTTGCATTTACCACGCATTTGCGTTGCACCTACCAATTTGTTTATATTGCGCATAACGTTTGCTGTAGAGCCACTGCATATATGCAACATATACAATAAAAATTATAATTTAATCAAAAATCGGCGTTTTTTAAGTAAATTAAAGCCAGAAAATCATTTTTAAGGTGCAACGCAAATGCACATAGGTGCAAATTTTTTTCATTTTTTCTAGCATAAAACAAAAAAGCTCCATCCCATAACGAGACGGAGCAAACAACATATATTCTATTATTTCAGATAGCAGCAGATGTAGGTTCACCTTTGCCGGTATCTTTTGTCCACGGCTTTTTACCTATGTGCGTAAGGTACTCATTGATCTGATATACGCTTATATCCGGTTTAACCGAGACCATAAGGCGGTATAACTGATATGTTTCGCTTTTGGTCATGTGCGTAAGGTTCGCTTTCTCAAGCAGATCCATACAAAACATATCTTCAAGCCCCAGCCCCACGACCACAGCAAGTATTGTTTCCAGTTTAGGGGCATGACCAGAGTTTCCGCGAAGTCCTATGATCGTTCTGATACCGAGACCAGTTCTTTCCGAAAGGCACTCAACTGTCATGTCCAGTCTGGTCATGTGATAACGGATCGTTTCTCCGACACTCATATTCTTACCGTCATTGTCGAGATAATATTTCTGCAAAAGCCATTGCTCATGAACCTTATCCAGCGTTCTTCTTGTTTCCGCTTCAAGCTCATACTGGTAGAAATACTTGTTTTCATCCTTATTGAGCTCACCGACCGTATAGTTATAGCTGCGGTCAGAATATATACGCTTGAAAGGGATACAGCACTCGGACATATTCGCTTTTGCGTATTCCGTAAGATAATACTTGTCGTAGCGCTTAACAACATATTTTGGCAGGTTCAGAACTAAATGACCGTCAGCATAAATAAACGCACCCGAATACACATATTTATCAAAGATCAAGCTTTTACCGAGTATCTTTGACATCTCATAAAGAGACAGGCTATATGTATAATCATCGGGGAAGTTATACGGAACATCAAAGTCCTCGGCATATTCCATATATCCCCATTCATACACCCCTCGCGCCTGCTTATATCCCAGCTCGATAACACGCTTCTTTGCGCTGTTTCTGCTTACACCATAAGTATGTGCGATACGGTCTATAAGGGAGCGCAGTCCTGCATGATCGGTATTATCCACATTCCTGCCCAGCTTGTCCCGAAAGTTCTCAATAAGATCACACACACGCTCATAATACATAGAGATATGAGACGGTATAGCGTTAGCTTGAGTTTCCGCCCACTTCAGACCTTCGCAGTCATTATTCTTTATGAAGTTTATACTCCTTCCCGCAGAATAACTGCTCAAGAGCTCACGATAATAATTCTGAAGCTCATAAAACAGATTATGACTAAGTATGTGAACGCACTCATGCATTATAATTGACCGTTTTTCAATATCCTCTCTCTTTGAAACGATAACGGTATTATGTGGGATATGCTTTTTTACGATCTTTTTGCCCTTATATGTAGATACCCACTTATCCCTGAAAACCGTAGTGCCTGAAATACTCCCGTCCTTTGACAGCGTTTCAAATCTAAGATTAAAGCCTAATCTCTCAACGAGCTTTTCAGGCTCTATCTTCATATCTTCTTCAAGTGCTTCCGGATAGTACATTTCGAGGAAGTTGTATGCGTATTTATCAAAATCCCGCTTGTTCATGACTGGAACAAGATACTCGTCAAGCCGATTATGGGATCGTTTTTTTATACTGTCATTATATGCCGCTATTCCCAGGAAGTAATTGCTGCTGTTTCTTCTCTTATATTTTGCGGTATAATCGTCAAATTCGTGGAATCCCTCAACACACACCTTTTGCGTGAATTGCTCTCCCGAAGCTCTGTCTGTAAACAGTATTCCGCATACGACTTTCATAGAGAACGACAGGCGGCTCATTCTGTCATAAATGCCCTCTACTATGCAGACTTCCGTTATTTCCGGCAGAGTTTCCATACCATAAAACGCATCATAATTGATAGGCAGCGAACCGGTCTTATAGGCATAACGGATAAATGCCGCATAATCCTCGGCATAGTTCCATTTAAGCAACTGTGTAAATGAAATAATCTCCGGAACCTTGTACCCGTCAGAATACCAAAAATTCATTCTGGAACTGGATTCGCTAAAATAATCGGTACTCATACGAACGACACCCTCTTACTGCCCATGTATTTCTCTAATGGGAACCTCTAAAAACCTACTATTTTATGAATTTTATTGTTCACAAATCGCATAAATGCGCCATCGTATTTTTAAGAAAAGGAGTTTTTA
>JAGAWN010000087.1 GCA_017941355.1 Ruminiclostridium sp.
AGCTGACCTGTAGAGGTGTTGTAGTTCCAGAACATACCGAAGTTTGTTCCTGCAAGAGCAGACTTAAGACCAACTTCTGTGGACGGAACACCGCCGTTTACCCAAGTGGAACCGCTCTTAGCAGCAGCTGTGAACTTGAATGTGATCTTACCGTTGTCTCTCTTGTTGAAGAAGTCAGCAGCCTGAGAAGCAAGACCTGCGAACTGACGAGGAGCAGTACCCTGATATACGTCGTCGCTCTTGTATGTCTGGTTGGTATCGTAACCAACTACTGTATCAGACCAGATGTTGCCGGAGTTGTACGCGCCTGTTCTGGACAGAACCTCAACGTCCCATCTGTTGATTGTTGCGTTGGTTGTTGTTCTCGGCAGCGGAGCATATCTTACATCAGATGTGATGTCGCCGAAGCTGCTGTTCTCGTAAGAACCGCCAACGAGTGCGTTAAGTACGGAGATGATATCTGTAGCTTCCGTAGCGCTGTCGATAGCCTTGTTGCCTGCAACTGCATCGTTGTAAGCGTTCTTAGCCTTAGTTGTAGCAGCCTGTGCAGCTTCATAAGCCTTCTTAGCAGCATCCTCAGCCTTAACCTTAGCATCGTAGTCAGCCTTAGCAGCATCAACGTCAGCCTGTGTTACGTCCATGGGCTTGGAGATAAGAGCAGCTTCTGCGAGATCCATAGCCTTCTTGTAGTTGCCGAGGATTATAGCAGCTTCCTTAACAACAGCCTTCTGGAGAGCTGTTATAAGATCTGTGATCTTCTTGATCTGAGCCTGAGCATTAGCTATCCTAAGGTCTGCAGTGTTTATAGCATTTTTGAGTTCCTGATACTCTGCGTTAGCGTTTGCGTAGTTATCGATTGTCTTCTGCTTGTCACCAGTAGCAAATGCAGAAGCATCAAGATCATCCTCTTTAACAGCATCCCCACCTATTTTAGCTTCTCCTGTAGCGGCATCAAATACAACATTCTTTGTTGTTGCAAGTCTAAGAGCATCAGCAGCGTTGTCCTTCTTGGCTTCAGCAAGCGGAAGCTTTTCTTCTGCTGTAGCCTTGTCAGCCTGAGCAGCAAAGATCTCATTCTGAGCATCTGTCATAAGCGCATCAAGAGTCTTTCCTGTATCATCTACTGCAAGAGTCTCTGCATTGTACTTATTGTACTTAGCGATAAGCGCTACCGGGAATGCCTGAGCCGCATCGGTAACAACTGTATTCTTATCGTATGTCGGAGCAGTACCGCCCTTGATAGAAGTCTCAACACTACCGATCTTTGTGATCTCTGTGAAAGCATCGTCCATTGTGCCGACTTCTGCAACTGCCTTATCATAGTTAGCCTTAGCCTTGTCATAGATAGCCTTAGCTGTAGCTGCATCTGTTTCATCGTAAGCTGTGCCGTTTTCGAGAGCCTGCTTAAGAGCGTCCCAAGCTGCCGCGGAAAGCTTTGTAGCCTTCTGAGCCTCTTCGTAAGCTGTCTTCTTAGCAGCTTCGTCCTTTACTGCTGCGTCCCAAGCTGTCTTAAGAGCAGTTTCGTCAGCCTTTGTCTCCTTGTGCTGGAGCTTTGTTACCTTGATGTTCTGGAGTCCGCCGCCCCACTCTGCGTTAGCATTGTCGGAGTTCTTAGCTCTCTGGAACAGTGTCTCGCTGATAGAATCGAACTGCCAGTCGATAACTACTTCTGCCTTTGTGATCTCAACGAACTGTGTAGGAATGAAGCCCTTACCTGTTTCCTTGTTTACAGTAAGGATAAAGCGCTTGCCTGCGTTGTTCTCGTTAGCGAAGCTGTAGCTGTATTCCTTGGAAGCGTTGTTCTTGGAACCCATGATACCTGTTACCTTAAGAGTAACGCTGTTGATCTTAAGACCGCCGTTAGCGAGTGTATCAGTCTTAACTGTGTGACCCCATGTCTCGAAGAAAGCGTCTGTGAAATCGTAAATGAGCTTATCGCCGTCAACCAGAGGCGGAGTGATCTTGTTAGAGGGGATTGTTCTGTCACCCTCAAGCTCTGCAAGGAAGTCAAGGCTCAGCCAGTTCTCTGTTGTGTTGAGTTTGTAGGTAGCAATAGATGTACCCATGTCGAAAGACTTTGTAACTGTCTCAGCGCTTACAACTGCGGAGAGAGATGTTACAGCGAGTGTTGCAGCCATGCCGGCTGCGAGGATCTTGTTGATCTTCATGATTAAATTCCTCCTAAAAATTTTCGGTAAATGTTGGTCTTTACCTACAGCATTTATTATACATAATCTCTTAGCTTTTTTCAATAGTCATTTTTAACATATTTTGGAAATTTATCTGTTGCTATCGGACAAAATTCACAAATTATGTTAAAACTGACTGTCGAAAGCCGCCTCGGTATGTTTTTCAGCTTGGTTTCGACCGCTTACATTTAGGTAGTCATCGGTTCTTTCCGAAAAGTTTCACTTTTTTTAAAAATTTTTTAAAACTTTTTGAAACCCTTTGTTTAAGCCTCGTGACTGCCGTTCATGTTGCTTACATTTATGCAGTCCGTCCGTTTTCCGAAAAAGTTTCACTTTTTTAAAAAATTTTTGATTTTTTTGAAACCCTTTGTTCAAGCGCCGTGACGCCCGTTCATGTTGCTTACATTTATGCAGTCCGCCGTTCTTCTCAAAAAGTTTCACCCTTTTTCAACTTTTTTGATTTCCTCTTTTCCCGCTATACTATTTAAATTATATTATGTTTTGTTTTGTTGCAGCCCCCGCCTTTCTTCGCTGTTCCGCTGCTGCGCTCCCTCGTCCCGTGCGTATCGCCCAGTGCCGCTTGCAGCCCGGCTTTCATAAGCGCTCACGCGCGTTGAGGCTCTGCCTCACACTCCGCCGGAGCGCTGCCCCGGACTCTGCCAAGGCTGCCGCCTTGGATCCTTTGGAGCGTTACGAAAAGACTTTTTGAGATTTGAGAGAGAAGGGGGCTGCTCGCCCCCTCAACACCCCTCGGCAGGGGCTAACGCCGCCCCTGCACCCGCGCCAGCGTGGTCTGTCGGTCAGCCCCTCTGGCGCAAGCGCCACCTCCCCGCATTCGGGGAGACACGCTGGACCCATGCCGTTTCACGGAGATTCGCTCATTGCATCAAATTAAAAAGACCCGCTTTATTGCAGGTCTTTTGGTCTGTGCAGATTTCGCGCCCCTTTGTCAGCGGAGCGGGTAAAGTCCTTTGAGGTGAGGGAGGGGTGCAGGGGAGGGGGAGGGACTTTCCTTCAGGAAAGTCTCTTCTCCTCCCCGCCTCTCAGTATTTGCGCAGGCTTTGCAAAATCAGCATTATCACGAGCCACAGCAGATTCCAGCCGATTATCGCTTCCGGCGAGAACACGAATGTGTTTGCCGAGAATGCGAAGAATATCATCACCAGCGCCCCGACCACGACTCCGAGTATCACCGCCGCCCGCGACACGCTCACATCTTTGAGCAGCTTCTTTGAAGCGTTTATGCCTTTCGCAAGCGATACAAAGCTTCCCGTGCAGGCAAGCGCCCCGCACCCGCTCGGCGTGTACGCTGTGACTTCGCCGTACAGCTTGTGCAGACTCGCGCCGATTATCTTTATTCTCTCCGGGTCAATGTCGAACAAGTCCGAAATGCGCCCGTTTGTTATGAGAGAATCCGTGGTTTTCAGCACCACCGAAACTCCCCTGTCCGTAAGTTCTTTTATCTCCGCGCGCACCGCCGGGTTTGCAGTCAGACGAATGAAGAATATCACCGCAAGTTCCCCGCCGACAGCAAGATATACGCTGTCCGAGCCGTTGCGCGAATACTTTGCTATCGCGCTCATTTCCGGTATCTTTATGCTGTGGGATTTCATGTGCTCACGGCTTCCGAGAATAAGCCGCTTGTTTTCGTACCAGCCCATAACCCCCAGGTTGTCCTCATAGACGCAGCCGTCTATCTTGACGAGCATATCCTTGTTACCGCCAATCATGTCGAACAGCAGGCTCGAAAGCACCGATTCGCTGCTCACAGCCAGGCTTGCCGCAAGAATTATCGCCTGATCGAGGGAAATGCTGTTAATTGAGTTCTGCAGCTTGCACGGCTTTATGTTTGTACATTCCACGGCTGACTTCGGGAAAAGCGTCGAAGCGTCAACTATCACCGAGTTTGTCTCCCCGAATTCCTCCGCCGAGGTGTAGCCGAGAAGCGCGCTGCCGTGTTTGAGAAGCTTTCGTGAAGCCCGCTTGAACGGGTTGTTGACCATGAACATCATCGAGAAAGGCGACATAACGTTCACGATAGCCACAAACACCGAACTTGCCCAGTAAAAGTTGTTGTCAAGCACATTCACGCCGTTTATCTCTGTCCCGTTGGGGATAAAGTACACCAGAAGCCCCGTTACAAGCCCTATCACCAGAGCAAGCGGCACGAGCCGTCTTGAAACCCTGTCCGCCATGTCCTCGCAGTAGCTTTTTTTGAGGAAGTCGGTGAAAAGCTCGGTCTTGCGCATTGTCACAAGGTAAGGCAGTTCCGAAAGCACGCCTTTCGTGAAAGCCGAAGCCTCGCTTTGTCCGTCCACGACTTCCGCGTAGTAGTTGCTTGCGTTTGACGAAATGAAGCGGAAGTTCCGTTTTGCCCGCGCGATCATGCTCAGCTTTCCGACCGAGTTGAACAGCAGTCCGATCATAGCGACGGAGATGTACATGAACGCTCTGCCCTGCTGCAAGTCGTTGGTATCCGTCAGGTGCAGCACCGTTGCTATCAGCGACAGCGAGCAGCTCACCGCGCACACACTGTCGCAGTCCGCCCGCAGCCGGAACAGCTTTGCAAGCCCGCTTGTCATCACCGATGCGCAAAGCACCATTCCGATCACACCGCCGATAAGGTTTGCGAACACAAGACCTTTCGGGTCAAGCAGCCCGACTTCGTTTCCGAAAGCGCCGATCTTCTGCTGGATAAACAGCCGTTGCACGATGTCTATCCCGACAAGCGCCGCCGTCACTATCAGCAGCAGCACGAACCGCAGCCGCAGGCTCTTCTGAGTCTCAACGAGGTCACTCCAGATGCCCGCGTCGTCATCGACGGTTTCCGGTTCCGCGCTGTCGTCATAGAAGTCGATATCGTCGTCCGAAATGTCCTCCAGTACGAAGTTGGAAAGCCGCCGTTTTCGCTTGGAAGCGAGTTCTTTCAGCTTCCTTTCGGCAAGCTCCGGGTCACTCATGGGGATCTCCCCCGTGCGCAGCACGCTGCCTCCGTCGGATTCCAGCCCGACGCTCACCGTCGGTATCACGATCTTGTCGAAAGGTCCCGTATCGTATGCGGAAGCGGGATTGGTGTCCTGAATATCCGAGATCCGTTTCTGCTCGATAGTGTCATTGACTGCCCGCAGGATACGTTCTTCCTCTGCGGAGCGGATCGGCTTTGTTGTTTCACGGGTCTTTGGGATAAATTCCTTGATATCGTCGCTCAGTTCAAAAGTGCCGTCGGGATCCAGCTGATATTGTCCGGTTTTCTGCTCAAAATCCGGCATAACGCGCGTTTCCGCGCCGACTATACGTTCGATCGACCTGGTATCCGCGTCGTTCTCCGCCTTCGAGTTTTGCAGCAGTTCCCGCAGCTCGTTGGAATCAACGCCTCTCGTATCTCCGGAAAGCCCCTGCGCCGAGATAGTCTCGATCTGCTGCGTATATTCGGATTTTTTTCCGAACTCATACGGGTTTATGGAGTTCAGGAAATCCTCGGGATCTTCAAGTTCCGATTCCTTTATGAGCAGCTTCTGCGAATCAATTTGTATTTTCTGCGCCCGCAGCGTCTTTTCAAGTTCCAGTTCCTCCGTCGTCGGTGCCGAGCCGTCGGGAGGCTTTGTCTGATCGGATTCCGCCGGTATCTGGATCGGGGCGTCCTGCACTACCACGCTCTGTGTCGCGTATCTGCGCTCGGATTCCTCCTCCGCTCTGCGTTTTCGTTCGTCTTCTTCCGCTTTTATCCGCCGCGATTCCTCATCAAGCGCCCTCGCGGCTTCTTCCTCGAGGATACGCTTTTTCTCTTCGGCTTCGCGTTCTCTGCGCTGCTTTTCTTCCTGCTCACGGCGTTTCTTCTCATCGACGTTGCGTCTTATGCGCCTTTCCTTTTCGTCTATAACGCCCTGTATCAGGTCATTTCGCTCTTTCCGACGGTTCTCCCGTTCTGCCTTTTGCTGTTTTTCAAGCTCGGCTCGCTTCTTGTTTTCTTCCTCGGCACGCCGTCGGGCTTCCGCTTCCTCTCGCTTCTTTTCTTCGAGTACCCGCTTCAATTCCTGTTCAGCGCGTTTCCGCTCATCGGCAAGCCGCTGTCTTTCCTCAAATTCCGCACGCCGCTTTTCCTCCAGGAGCCTCTTTTCCTCAAACTCCTGCTGTTTTCTGCGCGCCGTCTCATCGACAGACGGAGGCTTGCTGCCCCTGCCGAACACATCAACATAAGGATCAGTCGTTCCTCCGCTCTTTCTGGCAGGCTTTTCACCAAGGATGTCACTTAATATATCATCGGCATCGGGGGTTGAACCCGCCCTGCCTTTTTGTCCGTACTTGTCGAGTATATCGTCAAGTGAAAAATCCGACATTCAAGCCGTCTCCTTTCATGCAGCCGCGTCTGCATTTCTTTTACAAAGCGGACCGTCTGCTCCGCACGATCTCATACATCAGTATTCCCGCGCTGACAGACGCGTTCAGTGAATTGATCTTTCCATACATATCTATAGATAGTATCATGTCGCAGTTTTCGCGCACCAGCCGTCCCAGCCCGTTTCCCTCGGAACCGATCACCAGGGCTGCCGGACCGGAGAGATCTGCGCTGTAAAACGGCTGACCGTCAGCCTCCGCGCCGTACACCCATATTCCTTTGCTTTTCAGCAGCTTTATGGTATCGGTGAGATTTGAAACTCTTGCTACTTTCACCCAGCTTGCGGCACCTGCCGAGGTTTTGAAAACCGTCGGAGTAAGTCCCGCGCTTCTGCGCTTCGGGATTATGACCCCGTCCGCTCCGGCAGCCTCGGCAGTCCTTATTATCGCGCCCAGGTTGTGCGGATCCTGTATCTCATCGGCAATTATTATAAACGGCGGAGTTCCCTTGTTTTCCGACACAGCGAGGATATCCTCAACCGACGCGTATTCCGCAGCGGCTGCCGCTGCCGCAACACCGCCGTGCTTTCCTCCTCCGGACATCTCATCGAGCCTGTCCGCGGACACGTCCTTGACTACCGCCCCGTTCTCCTTTGCGAGAGTTATCAGTTTTCCGAGTCCCGTCGAGCCTTTCTGTATGTAAACGGTATCGATGCATTTCCCTGCCCGCAGCGCTTCCGTAACGGCGTTTCTGCCGTAAATGATCTGTTCTTCCATTGCCACCACTTGCTTTCCGCGGAAATATGTGTCCGCTGCCGGGCATTGCGCCCGACCGGACAGTATTCATTATTTATTATAGCACATATTGCGGGTCAATTACAATAGTTTTTCAAAAATTTTTATAGTTTGTTTTGACATACTATATTGCCGCCGAGCCAAACGCCGGAAGAGGGACTGCCGCAGCGCTGTTTCTGCGCCTGCATAAGCTTATTATCATGTTTTTTCAAAAAAGTGTTGAAAAAGTAATAAAATTGTGGTATTATAGTAGTCGGTTGTGCGGATACAATTCCGCGATTACTTCAACGGAAAGGATAGTCAATATGAGTAAATTTGCTGACACGTTCCTCAGAGCCTTACTCACGGGAATACTGATCGCAGTCGGAGGAATAGTTTATCTTTCCTGCGACAGTAAATACATAGGTTCGGCTCTGTTCGGAACAGGGCTTTTTACCGTACTTACATTCGGACTTGCGCTGTTCACAGGCAAGGTCGGATACGCGGTCGAACAGAAGCCGGGTTATCTGCTGTATCTCTGTGAGGTCTGGCTCGGAAATCTCGTCGGAGCAGTCATCACAGGACTGCTGATACAGCTTACACGGGCGGGTGCCGGGATCTCGGAAAAAGCTGCCGCGCTGTGCGAAGTGAAACTGAACGATAACCTTTTGAGTATATTCGTGTTGTCGTTTTTCTGCGGAATGCTGATGTTTATTGCGGCAGACGGATATAAGAACCTGTCAAATTCGGCAGCACAGATGCTGGCGGTATTTCTGCCGGTAATGGTGTTCATTCTCAGCGGATTTGAACACTGCGTGGCCAATATGTTCTACTTCACGGCAGGAAATGCGTGGAGTCCTGCAGCCGCGCTGTATATGCTTGTAATGACACTCGGCAACGCCGCAGGCGGAATGTTGATACCGCTTGCACGCAAAGGCTTTGAAAAACCTGCGGAAAAACGGTGAGATCACCGGGAACTGCGCAGCCCCTCGGGAATATGCGCGCCGGTAAACTCCGTTAAAGCATAAAGTTCCGTTTACGACCGGCAGCCGGTACTTGATCCCCTGCCGGTCGTATTTCTCTTATCCGGACTCCGCAGTCACATTCCGGCGTTTATTTCAAAAGAATGGTATGATCGCATTTTATTGTAATCATGGCTTGCCGCGCACACATTTTTTCACAATGTTTCATCATATATCTGCAAAACCTCATATCTTTTGCTATACCTTTATAGATAGCAGTCTCCTTTTTGTGGACCCTGGTATGGCAGATTTATTCTATCAGATTTGTGCCTGTCTCTCAATTCTTTTTATTATTCTTCCAATATCTATTGTAGCACTACAACAGAATTAAAAAATTTGTTAAATTGTACTTGATTTTTGATGAACTTTGTGGTATAATGATTATATCGTAACGGGCTCGTAGCTCAGCTGGGAGAGCGCCGCGTTCGCAACGCGGAGGTCAGGAGTTCGATCCTCCCCGGGTCCACCATAGCAAATCCGCTCAAGCAAAGGCTTGAGCGGATTTTTGATTTTAATTTCTAATTGAAAAATTTACCCCATTTTGGGGTTTTGTACACAATTTGTACACAGTGAATTCCGCGAGCCCTTTATTTATCGTGATTTGAAGCAATTTATCGTAATAAAGTGCTTTTTTTGATAACTTTTTTGAAAGACGACGGCTGTATAGATTTCAAATCCGAAAATAGTTTTATACATTTTGTATATCTTTGTACAGGGAACATTACCATTAGATATAGCGTAAATATTTGATAAAAACGAACGCCCGCTCAAAATAGAACGGGCGAAGTGTTATTTTTTATTGCAATACGGACAAGGTTCTTTATGACTGCCCGAGTGCTTTAGTGCGCGCTCGTGACATTCCTCACCGGTAAATTGACCCATGTTGTCAAGTCTATCATACTCCCTATCATAAGCAGCTTCATTATCGGGGACATCAATATATCCAGTATCTTTACAATAAATACATGAATAGTTTTTCATATTTTCACTCCTTTAAACACTTTTTTACCAAAACTTTATCATATATAACAATTTGTTAAATTATTATATCACCATTCTATGAAAATATCAATATGATTATGTAATATAAAAAGATAGCACGACAGACCTTGTGACCTGCCGTGCTGTTTTGTTGTTATGCGATATCGTTCTTAATGGGGAGCTTCTTCGCCCTCTTTGCCGCCTTATGAGGTGAGAGCGCAACATTTATAGCTTCTGCCGCAGCCGCGTTTGCTGACTGTATAGCGTGAACATATATATTACTCGTTGTTGAAGCGGAAGCGTGTCCTAATCTCACCGAGACAGTCTTGAGCGGTATTCCGCAAGCGATAAGGAGCGTAGCATGGGTGTGTCGCAGGCTATGCAGAGAAATCCGCGAAAGATTGTTCTTACGGATAAACTTGTAAAACCAACCGGAAAGCGTGTCCGGGCAGATAGGCGATCCATCTAGTCTTGTAACTATACGCTCGCCGCCTTTCCATTTGTCACCGAGCATCTCTGCCTGCTCTTCCTGCCAAGTCCTGTAATCATTCAGTATGTCGATCAGATCGTCCGAGAGATTTATGACGCGGCTGGAGCTGTATGTCTTTAAACTGTCCGTAAATGTTCCCTTCTCCGGAATATACAGAGAGTTACGGTTGACTGACAGTATGCGCTTGCCGAAGTCGATGTCTGACCATTCGAGGCCGCATACTTCTCCGCGGCGAAGTCCGGTGTACAGCATTATGTATATCGCAATTGCATACCGGTACGGCTCCTGCCCAAGAGCGTCCATTACTTCTGCCGCACCGTCCTCATCGAGATAGCGGCTTTCCTTGTAGATAATTCTCGGCGGCTTTGCACGTTCGCAGGGATTTTCCGACAGGAATTCCCACTCTACAGCTGTCGAGAACATTGATGAGAGGATAACCTGATAATACTGTATAGTCCGGCTGGCGAGACGCTTTCCCTCGGTCGTGCATTTAAACAGCTTGTCAATCGGCTTTCCGAGATAGTCCGAGATCTTCTGCGCACTCTTGCTTGCAATGTTCCTGCCGTGTAATGCGCTTTCAACTACCGAATGACCTACTCCCGCTGCCTTTGCGAACTGCGGCTGGGTCATGCCGGTGTCTTTAATGAGCTTAACCACCGTGTCACGACCCACATATTTATCATCACAGCGTACACCCTCTTCAGCCAGACTGTTGTAGAATTCCGTGAGCTGATACGGTCTGATAGCTTTAAGCTTCATATTACCGAATACCGGCATGATGCGCTTCATAAGATCATTGTAGCGGCTGAGACTTGTCGCGCGGAGCTGCTTCTCGGCGTACTCCTTGAACCACTTTTCAGCAAAATCCCTGAAACGTATGCCGGAGTCAATGACCTGCCCGTTGAGACAGCGCTCCTCAAATTCAAGAGCAGCCTTGTTCACAAGCCGTTCGACCTCGCGTGTCGGTAAGTTATTCGGTGGCTTATAAGTCATAGACTTGGATATTCGCTTACCATTCCCGTCAATACCGCAGGATACGCGGATAGTGTAAGAATTGCCTCGTTTGTTAATATTTGCCATATTCATCATCCTTTCATAGCATTTTGATTTCGCGCTTTAAAGTATAACTAATTTTCTTTAATTTGTCAAGCCCTTTTTGCAAATTTATTATATATAATAGTATAGGCGCAAAGGGCGAGTTAACGCCCCTTGCAGTATCAAGCCGGCTTGTCCTCGGTATAGTTCTCCCCGAACACCGCCGTGTAGAGCGCCTGCTCGTCAATCAGATACTTCTTGCCCGCCATAAAGCAGGGAAGCTGACCGCTTTTACACATCTGTCTGATACGGTATTCAGTAAGACCGTCGATAAGTTTAGCTGCTTCCTTGATTGTAAGAATTCTTCTCATGTTGTTTCCTCCTTGAATTTCATTGTCCGACATTTTTCTTTATAAACTTTTGGGTTTCTTGGGTACAGACCTCTGTTTTGCTTTTTCTTCGTCTTTCTTAAGCTGTTCTTCCTCCTTTTTGCGCTGTTCTTCTTCCTGCTGACGCTGATGTTCCTCGGCAGCAATGCGCTCCTGCTCCTGACGGGCAAGCTCCTTCTGGCGCTGGCGTTCTATCTCCCGGCGGGAGCTCATAAAGTCCGCAATATGCCAGTACCTTGTACCCTCCGAGTAATAACCTGTATCCTCTCCGTCAAAGACAACGACATCACCGTCATTAACGGTATGAGTATTGTTCAATAAATCCCTATTTGCATAGTGTTGGTTTTTAGTGTATAATCTGTGTATACCAACACAGAGGAGAAACTATATGAAACACCAGTCAGATAGGTATAAGTCACGACAAGTAACACCGTGGGATATGAATCCTGAGCTAACAG
>JAGAWN010000088.1 GCA_017941355.1 Ruminiclostridium sp.
ATCATTGAATCCGCAAAGCTCAACGGGCTAAATGTTTTCGCTTATCTGTCACATCTGCTTACAGAGCTTCCGAAGCTCGGCGATGTTCCTGATACCGAACAGATCGATAAGCTGCTGCCGTGGTCTGATGAACTGCCTGAATTCTGTAAGTAAATATCTGAAATGCTCACCGGCATTCCGTATTGGTTCAGAGTCCTCTTCGGAATGCCGGTGTTTTATTGTCTTTTATAACGTGGGATTATTGAGCGGATACGATATTCTTTAATATATCCTTCACCCATATTATGATCACGAAAAAGTTAGAATAACCGCCTTGAAAATCATTACAAATCGGTTCATATCCTTGTTTCTGCTAAAAAATTCTAAATATGGTATACTTAAAACTCTGTTTTGTCCGGATCCCTCTCAAGTCCTGCACAGCCTGTCAGACCGGCGATAGTTTTCATATCTTCATCAGCAAGCTCAAAACCGAATACATCGAGATTTTCCCTGATCCTTTCCGGTGTTACGGATTTGGGAAGCGGCAGGAAACCGTTCTGCAAGCTCCAGCGTATGCATATCTGTGCTATGCTCTTGCCGTATCTGTCGGCTATGGATTTCATTTCCGGTACAGCGAATATTTTTCCCGTACCGAGCGGACTGTACGCTTCAAGCAGTATGTTTCGTTCCTTGCAGTACCCGACAAGCTCATCCTGCGTATCGCCCGGGCAAAGCCGTATCTGGTTCACCATAGGCGGTATCTTCGCAGTTTTCATAAGCTCATCGATGTGGTGCTGTCTGAAATTGCTGATACCTATGGCGCGTATCTTGCCTGCCTCGTACAGTTCCTCAAATGCCTTCCACGTCTCCGCGTTCGTTTTCTGCCATGTGTCACGGTATTTTATCGGATTAGGCCAGTGGATAAGAAACAGATCGAGATGGTCAGTCCCAAGATCCCTCAAAGTCTGCTCGAATGACGACATCGTATTGTCATATCCGTGCATTGAGTTTGCCAACTTCGATGTAATGAATATTTCATCGCGGGGTATGCCGCTTATGCTTACGGCTTTTCCGACGGAGCTCTCATTGCCGTAGCCCTGCGCTGTGTCAATGTGACGATAGCCCGCTTCGAGTGCGGAAAGCACAGCGTTCACTCCTGTATCGTCGTTTGGGGTCTGCCAGGTTCCGAAGCCGATGATCGGTATTTTTACGCCGTTTGTGAGTGTGTAGTTTTCCATAGTGTTTACTCCTGTATTACTCGATCCGATATACATAATTTTCCTTGCGGGGCGCGGCTTCTTTTGCAGGTGCAGCCGGAAATCCTACGGCAAGATGTCCGATACCCTCATAATCCCCGGTTATGCCAAGTCCGGAGAGCAACTCCTTGCCAAACTCAGAGTCAAATTCTTCCCTTGCCCGGTGTATCCAGCAGGTTCCCACTCCAAGCTCCTCCGCTGCAAGCATCATATTTCCTATGACAAGGCTGCCGTCATAGATTTATGTCGGTATCGACCTGTCGGCAAGAACTATCAGTATTTCCGGCGCTCCGTAGAACGGGTCGAAGGTTTCAGGCTGCCCCATGATCCTCGCGTTTTGCGCAGCTATTTTATCACGTATTTCCTTCTTTCGCACCGAAATTATTATCGGAGCCTGTCTGCCCATTCCGGTAGCGGCGTAGGTACCGGCTTCGATGATCTTATCCAGCTTTTCATGCTCGATGAGTTCCGGCTTGAAGCTGCGGCAGCTTCTTCTTGACTTGATTACTTCCAATGTGTTTTTCATGGTGACCTCCTGTTGATAAGTGAAATAAATATTAACTGATCGTTTACACAGAATTATCTCCCGCTGTTGTCAGTTAGATCTGTTCGGCATCATATCTCGAAAATGTTGTCTCAATAACAAGTTCCTTCTTGAGTTCCATAAGCTCACGGTAGTGAGCTGTCTCCATGTGAGACTGCACTGCCTCGGGTGAGCTCCACATCTCAAACAGAACAAGTTCGTCCGGATCTGTGGGACTGAAAAAAAAGTCATACTTTTCATTGCCGGTTTCAGCCCTTGCTGCCGCAGCTATGCCTTTATCGTTTATCTGACGGTAAAACTCGTCGCGGCAGCCGCTTTTAACAAAATAATGCACTTCCACAAGTCTTTTCATATTGTCCTCCGCACATATATTATCCGATAGAGCCCGTATATTTCGGAATATTTTTCTCCGAGTGCTCCACAGCCTGTTCGAGCGTTAAAAAGTTCTCCATGCCGGAAATAATATCTCTGCATTGCTCATACGAAAGTAACTCTCCATATTCATCAAACCCTGTTTCTATGAGCGCGTTTATCTGTTCCGACTCGTAACTGTCAAAATACTTTCCAAATACAGACAAACGATCTTTAAGCACCTTCAAAGCCTCTCCATCGGAGATCAGATCGTCATCTTCTCTTTCGTCATCCTTGCAAAACCCGAATATGTATTCTCCGGCTGCAAATTCAATCATCCTGCGAAACAGCGCTCCCGCAATATTCGGTGCAAAATAAGTTTTTACACCTTCATCTACCTGAATAAACCATACGGTATCCGTATCGTCCCAAGCGTACAGATCGCCGTGACCGTTTGCCGCAAAAACCGTCATACCGTTAAGTCCGCACTGTTCGTTCCAAATGTCTTTAAGATGTTCAGCCTCGCTCTGGGAAAGTATTTCCATTTCCGGCAGCCATAAAACGCTGCCGGTTTTGTTGGTGAATAATAAAATATCGGCTAATATATCCTTGTTCATTCAATATATTAAACCTCCGCGTGAGCTGCAATTTTGTAAATTTCGGTCACATCGTTCCTGTCAAGCTCCATAAATCCGCCGAATTTGCCGTCACCAATGCCTATCTTCTCCACAAGTACCGGGATATCCTCTTCTTTCGCTCCGAGTTCCGCAAAGTTTATCGGCATGCCGATACCGTGCAGGAACGAACGGAAACGGCGGATGCCTTCCAAGGCTGTAGCTTCGGGGTTTTCAAAATTCATCTGACAGCCGAACACTCTTGTCGCCATCTGGCAGAAACGCAGGACATTGTGCTTGTGAACATATTCCATCCAAGACGGCATTATCACCGCAAGTCCTGCGCCGTGCGCCACATCGTACAGTCCCGAAAGCTCGTGCTCAAGCCCGTGGCTGTTCCAGTCCTGCTGTCTGCCTACGCCTACTATATTATTGTGAGCGACCATTCCAGCCCACATTATGTTTGCACGCGCATAGTAGTTGTTCGGATCAGCAATAACGCGGGGAGCCTCTTTCACTATCGTGAGCAGGACTGCCTCGCAAAGACGGTCGGTTATCTCGACTTCCTTTGTGTTCGTGAAATAACGCTCGAAAACGTGCGCCATAATATCTGTGCAGCCGCAGGCAGTCTGATATGCGGGCAATGTCTGTGTCAGTGCAGGATCCATTACCGAGAACTTCGGGCGCAGGTGGTCGGAGCCTACCGCACGTTTTAACATTCCGTCCTCTTTGGTGATTACCGAGTCCCCGGAGCCTTCGCTTCCGGCAGCCGCGATAGTGAGAACGGTTGCAACGGGCAGCGCCTTTTCAGGAGTCTTGCCGCAGTACATATCCCAGAAGTCCCCGTCATACGGAACGCCTAGCGCTATGCCTTTTGCAGAGTCTATGACCGAGCCGCCGCCGACAGCGAGAATGAAGTCAACGCCCTCGCTCCTGCACAGGTCAATACCCTTGTAAACGAGAGTGTCACGGGGATTGGGCTGAACACCGCCGAGCTCACAATAGGATATCCCGGCATCATCAAGCGACTTTTTGACAATGCCGATAAGTCCCGACTTTACTGCCGACCCTCCGCCGTAATGTATCAGAACCTTTGTACCGCCGTATTTCTTTACGAAATGTCCGGTCTCGGCTGCACGACCTTTGCCGAATACAAATTCTGTGGGGCTGTAGAAATTGAAATTTTCCATGATAGTTTTCCTCCGTACATATATGGCTGCAGAATTATTTTAGATAATTATATCATATATGCGAAGATATATCAATATATAAATGAAAAATTTCTGACATACGATTTTTATATTTACTATTGACCGTAATCATAATACTTATGTAGCTATTACACGAGAGGAGGTTGAAGTTTATATCAGTATTAGCTTATGACCAAGAAATTTTGATGTACAGGAGGAAAAGAAATGATAGATTCAAAGGATACTTATAACATACTGATGAAGGTGTATGACTGTATGACGCCGGAGGATAAGAAGCTGGCGGACTATATTATTGAAGGAATCTGGCTTACGATCCCTGTCGTGCTTTGGATCCGCACTATCACGAGCTCGGCATAATCACAAGTCTTCCGTCACTGATTGGTGAGATGATCCGCACAACAAAGGCAGATATGTTCA
>JAGAWN010000089.1 GCA_017941355.1 Ruminiclostridium sp.
CAGTTTTTCCCGTGTCCGCATAAGCGTCACCTTGACTTTGCTCTCGCTTATGCCGAGCCGTTTTGCAATATCGGCTACCGTGCAGAAATTCCAGTACCGCATAAGAAACATCGTCCGTTTTTCGCGGCTCAGCGTATCGAGAAACCTGTCTATAAGCGCTGTCAGCTCTTTGTCCTCAACGCTTTTTGCAACATTTTCGCCTGACGGTATGCAGTCGGATATTTCGTTGTAAACATCGGTGTAGTTTTCACCTGCACGGCGCTTGCGGTGCAGCAGCTTAACGCGGTCAAGTGCGATATTGCGCACGATGCGGTAAATGAACGCGGCAAGCGGTGAAGGCTCAGCCGGCGGGATAGCGTTCCAGAGACGAAGATATGTATCGTTGGCACATTCCTCGCTGTCCTCACGGCTTTGCAGGATATTGTAAGCTGTGGCGCGACAGCGAGCCCCGTATTTTTTGTCGGTCTCGGATATTGCGCTTTCCGAACGCTCTTTGTACAGCGAAATTATCTTTTCGTCTTCCATTTCCGTCCTCCCGCAGCTGTTTTCAGAAGCTTCTATAAATATAAACGACAAAAACGGTGCAAAGGTTACACTTTTTCTGAAAAATTTTTCTCTATCCCCTGCTGTGCTTCAGTGAGTATCCGGGTATCTTACAACACCTGTAAAGAGCGGCTGTCCTCTCTGTGTAAAAATAGTGAACAGGAACGGACGGTCAAGCTTCAATTCGGCATGATCGTCGGGCGGCGCAGCGCTGCCTGCACTGAATCCGATCTCTATATAAGAAACCGCCTTGCAGCCCTCCTCATCTATCATTACTCTTGACGCTGTGCTTATTTTAGATGCGGCTACGAGCGGAACATCGGTAAGCGGAGTAAAATCCGCCTTTTCCATATCGAACATATCTGTAACGCCGAGCTCTCTCAGTCCCTCTTTAAGATCGGCATTCTCGGCAATATCGAATTTCGGCACGGACAGGTCGATATACACAAACTTACTGCCGAAAGAGTCATCATCAGGCATTTTTTCCTCTATATCCGGGAATTTGTCCGCAAGAAAATACATAGCTTCCGGATCATTCAGCAGATCATTTGTGTCATATCCCTCGTCCGGAAGTATAAACCGGATCCCGGCACCGTTGTCCTTGAAGCTCATAACGCACCCGCTGAATTTCTGCCCCCAGAAGTATCGTCCCTGCATCTCTTTCTGGTGCATGAAATCACAGGATACATCGCCGTCGGGCGTGTGGAAGATATCACTGTATGTGTCCGCTCTGTCGAACTCATTATTCCATTTGCCATAGAAATTGACCGTTGAGGCGATCTCCAGCACCGGGATATCAAATCCCTCCGGCGGCTGCATCGTAACTTTATCGGCATATTCTTTCAGCAGACCGTCCGTCTGTCCGTTGAGCCAGCCCCGGAGCGCCCTGTCATACTGTTCTGTTCCCATTTTGCCGCTGAATGTGGAAGCATAATGTTCCCGGGCGAGTATATCAAGCGTGTCGGCGTTGTAGGTTATATCTTCATCGAGCCACAGCGAGTTTGCCGTTATCTGCTTGGCTTTGTAATTTGTACGATAATCGGAAAGCCACAAGTCCCTTGTCTGTGACCGGAGAGTTTCGATATCACTCGCTCCGAGGAGCCGCATTATCTGCGTACGGGTGTTTCCGCCGGATATTTCAGCGGCTATACTCAGCCCGTTGTAAACTCCCACCGGAGAAAATATACTGTTTTCTTCCGTGCCGGACAGGAAAGCCCTCATCGTACTGCGGTAAAATCCGTTCAGATCTGTACACGCTGTATCGGCGTTATCAAATATCTCTCTGCGCTGTTCGTAGTCTGTTGTTTCAAATATGGTCTTATCGGGTATCTGCGCCGCAGCCTCCAGAAGCAGATTTTCAGGCGCGAGCAGCCGTCCTATACCCACCACGGTAACTATTGCGGCAGCTGCCGCCGCTGTCGTGCGGACGGCGAATCGTGTGAATTTTCGTCTGAATGAAAGCTTTTTATCAGTCTCGAACGCCTTTGTGATAAGTTCATCATCTATCTCCGTAATTCCCATGAACAGCTTCCTTTCGGCTGTATATCCGCTCATATCCGCACCCCCTCTTCTTCGAGACAGATCTTTAAGCTCTGCCGCATCGTGTACATTTTCTGTGCTAGATTGTTTTCCTTGACACCGTGACGCTTAGCGATACTTTTCAGCGATTCGCCCTTCCAGTACCGCAGTATAAAGAACATTCTGTCTCGCTCCGACTGCTTTTCCAGCCAGCGGCTTATTATCCGGCCGAGCTGCGCCGCATCAGCCTCGCTCTCAACATCAGCTGCCGCGGGAACGATCTCGGCTATCTCATCGAATAACATCTCCGTACCAGCAAAGCGCTTTCTGGCATGGAGCTTGTCCCATAGGTCAATGGAGATGTTCCGGACGACCTTTCCAAGCCACGGTCTGAAATGCTCCGGCTTCTGAGGCGGGATAGAGTTCCATGCAGCATTGTATGTATCGTTGACACATTCCTCCGCATCTTCCTTTGTATGCAGCACATTATACGCGAGAGTATAACAGAACTGCCCATACCTCACATCGGTTTCCTTTATCGCGCGTTCATCTCTTGCCCAATAAAGGCTTATTATTTCATTATCGGTCATTTTACCGGCCTCCCCGTATTATCTTCTATAATATAAGACGGATATCGGATAAAAATATTAGTGCGTTTTCAAAAAATTATAGCATATTATTTACGCTTACGCAACGGATATTACAAAACGCGGTCATTCCATGCCGGAAACACCGCGTTTTTGTTTATTCTTAACCGCTTTTCGGCAGCCGCGCGCATTTCGGCTGTTCCCGTACACTTCGGATCATCGGGCGGCGGTACGATCTCCGTAAGCTTTTCAAGCCAGTCGGTTTCAATGTCCGTCCCTCCTTCTGTCGCTTCTGTAACAGCTGTATCTGTACTAATGAACGTTTCCCGCGAAGAGGTTTCCGCCATATCGGCAGTTGTTATTTCCTTCTCCCGTTCTGTCCCGGACGGCGAGTTTATGCCGGCACAGCCCGATATCAGCACAGACGACAAAAGTGTTACTGCAAGTATCTTATTCTTTTTCATCATTATTTTCTCCGGTTTCATTATTATCTATCTCATTTATTTCTATCATCCACTTGCTGATATACGGCTTGTCTGAGAACAACTGAGGCTTAAAGTCAAAATAGTGATAAACCCTGTACGCTTGGCTGCCAATAATAAAGCAGTCCATACCTTCCGCCATTTTATATCCGTATGTAGTTGATACAAACATATCTATGGCGGCTTCACTTATCTGATTGTTATTTTCGGCAGCTATTCTTCGATATATGTCAAATATCTGATCCTCTGTCTTTGCACTTTCAAATTCTTCCTCTGAAACTATTCGCCTGTACTTTGCTGCGAGCATATTATAGTCCACAATCTCTATAACACACATTTCATTATTTCCCGGTGCATTCATGTATGTGCTGTCAAACACGATTCTCCTAAAATCATTTGTATACTCTTGGGTGCTTCCTGTTTCATATACATAACAATACAGTCCCAGTATTGCTGCCGCAATAACCGACACAACAATAATTATCCATTTTATAGCTTTTTTCATTGCTTCGCCCTCACGATAATAGTCTCTACTATATAAAACGAACGAACCCGTAAAATGTAACGCTTTTTTTGGAAGAATTTTCATTTTCGTATAGTTGCACAATTTCATTTGTGTAGTTTACACAAGCCGCAAAAATATATCCACAGTTATAATACCACAAAATAACGACTTTTTCAACACAAAAAGCAACCCCGACATTCACCAAAATGTCGGGGTATGATCTTATTCTTCGCTACCGCCCCACTCAACGAGTGTGAAGCCGTTTCTCTCATAGTGCGGCAGTTTCTGCTCCGGGATATCCACAGGCGTGTCGCTTGAATAGTAGGTCATGAACACGCGTATCTGCGTATCGGGCGCGGGTGATACTGTCAGCGGAACGCTCCGTGCGTAATCGTCGGTATGCAGAGTTATAACGTTGTAGGGGTTGTCCTGCATTTTCGGCAGCCAGTAGATGATGAACTCGTTGGCTTCGCGTGCGGTAAGTCCTATGTACATCAGCTTTTCGCGCAGGAATTTTGCGGTATCGGTTCCGGCAACGCAGAAACCTTTGCTCATATCGAAGTCCGCTGCTCCCTTGCCCTCCCAGTAAAGGCAGTAATATTCGTCGCCGTTCGCGTCGTAAAGCGTTCCGTCGGGCATAGCCGTCACGTTCCAACCGTCGCCGTATTCGGGATATGTGCAAGTGAATTCGCCGCCGAGCGGGAAGTTTACCTGTACGGAAATGTCGGTCTGCTCTTCGGGGTAGAGGTAGATGACGGGCTTTGCGTAAGCTCCGAGGAACCAGTAGTTATGCTCAACGCCATTGGAACGTCCATTGTAGAAGTCATCTACCATATACGCTATCTTATGTGCGAACTCACGGTC
>JAGAWN010000090.1 GCA_017941355.1 Ruminiclostridium sp.
GTATAAGTGTAGCAGATTGAAGGCATTTTGTCAAGCCCTTTCAGTAAATTTCATAAAACTTTCATATATTTATAGTTTTATTATACTACTTAAAATAAGATTTGTCAATATATTTGTTTTTTTCTTACCGGAACCGACACTGCAATTACCGCTGCTGCGAGCAATGCCGTGGTTCTGTCAGTGATATTTCCGGAGCATAGTGTCTGCTGTGCATTGCCTATATCTATGCCGATATCCTGCATATACTGTTTTACGCTTGTATTCGGGTAATTTGTTCTGATATGTTCCACAGTTCTTACCGCGCAAAACATTTATGGTGCCTTTGTGCGCGTATTGCCTGCGCTCTGCCGTACAGAGCCGGGGTCTATGCAGAACTTTTTATTCCCGCATTTATTAAGATCAAAGCCTTGACTATTCCGCCGATGAACAATACTGCAGATGAAACTGCAACTGTTATAAACACATCCGGCACAAACGCTTCTGCGACCCATAGGGGTGTCTTGAAGAAAACCGGCACGATCATAAGTATAAACACCGGAAAAACAATATTTACGGTCAGCACGCTTGCAGTCGCCGATATGAAATGCTTCCGGCTGACGCGCTTTTTGTATTTCGGAATAAAAAACATCGGGATCACAGCGGCAGCAAATACAATAAGCATTATAAGATCTATCCTTAAATGTTCAAGAATATAAGCGTCCCTGGGTATAATATTCGGGTCTTCGCCGAGAAGCATAAGTATCACTCCCCAGCCGATGCTGTCCATCATTTCATTGGTGACAAAATAGTCGTTGACATTTGCGGTAAAAGCAACGGCGATATCCTTCCCGGGAATAATAAATACACATGATGTTCCCGTTTCCACCAATCCGCTGTGCCGAAGGACAGGTTCCGGCAGCGGGTCTTTTACGGTTGCCCAGCCGTATCCGTACCAGAACGGAACATCGTCGTCAACAAAAACGGTATCTTCATAGAACATCGTACCTATGCTCTGCTGTGAAATGATACCCTCACCGCCCCGCAGATACATTTGCAGATATCGCGCGAGGTCATTTGCCGATGACGATATATATCCGGCAGGGACGGTTATCCATGCGTTATCCGACACAGGATATTTGGGGCTGCTTTTAACGGAAAATCCCCAGTAATCGGTATGTCCGTCTGTCAATCCGTTCGCAATGCTTTTTTCGTATGAAGCGGCGGTATTTGCAAGTCCCAATGGTTCAATAATACTTTCGGTAACATATTCCTCAAAGGTCATTCCTGTGACCTGCTCGATTATTTTCCCCAGAAGCGAGTAGTTCACATTGGCATAACAATGCACTCCCTGTTCATTGACGATATGGCAGTTTCCAAGGTTCTGATGCTCACCGAGACCGCTTGTATGATTTAGCAGCTGATTTACCGTTATACGGTCTCCGTCAGCAATATCTTTCAGATAAACCGAAACGCGGTCATTCAGATTTATCTTCCCCTGCTCGGCGAGTCTCATGATACATACCGCTGTAAATGATTTGCTGACCGAACCGAGAACAAAAGGAGCATCGCAGCTTTCACATTCCCCGTAGGCTTTTGCGAACAGTATCTCATCGCTGTTTGCGATAGCTGCTGTCAGCGCAGGGATATGAGCGTTTGCGGCAGATGAACGCAGATACTCATCTATCCTTTCATATATATCATCTTCATGTAATATGTTGTTATATGTAAAAGTTTTACAGTTAAAGAAATTGGTGTACATCAGTACAGTCAATAAAGCAGAAACACCAATAATCAAGAGCCGTTTCACAAGCCTGCCCCCCTTTTTTGTGATGTGAATATTATATCACAATAACAGAGCATTTGCAAGCGGGTTTATTACTTTGGCAATATGTGTAAACATTGCTCCCGTTTTGCCTGCCCCACTCTTTGATCGCAAGTCCGCTGTTCTGACATTCCCGGACTTGCTCTGCCCACTCTCTGTGCCGCACTTTCTTTTTCACTTCTGCGATTGTATTCATACCTGATTCCTCCTCGTTTTTCTTTGGAGCCTATTTTACCATACTTATTTCATTTTTGGGGAGTGCCGGATCCGGTCGGTGGCTACGTTTAAGGCTGTCCGGAGAAATGAAAAGTCCGCAAATTGAAGTAAGGCACAGTTGTTTTACAAAATTTTGTAAAGTCTCGCAAACCGCGGTATAAAGCCATCTAACGGCTATCAGCTTTAAATCTTTTAGAGCAAAATATAGCCTATTTTAGTAAAAATAATGACCATTTAATGACCAAGAAAAAGGCATTTCATGTAATATAACTAACTAATCAAAGCCCGCTGAATTTTACAGGAGAATACCGCAATGAATAACATTATTAACAAACTCTACTACGGAGAGATCATTCCGTGCGAGAAACCGGCACCTAACACCGAAAAGTACATAAAGACCAAAGAGACGATTTGTTCCACCGAGGAGCAGCTGCTTGAACAGTTCCCCGATTGTAAGGAACTGCTGGACACATACACAGATGCACTGCATATAGAAGCCCAGCTTGAATATGAAGCTGATTTCGAGCGGGGCTTCCGGCTCGGAGCAGCAATAATGCTTGCCATAACCGAAACCGAATAAACTCGATCCGCTGCCCTCCGGGCAGCGAGGCAGAAAATACCCCGCCTCAGGTAAACCCGAGACCGGATCGGTGGCGCCGTCGCGCCTGTGATTGCGTTACAAAAAGTATATCTGAACTTTGGGCAGCGAGGCAGAAAAATACCCCGCCTCAGATAAACCCGAGACGGGATCGGTGGCGCCGTCGCGCCTGGTGCCGCTGACCGGGGTCGAACCGGTACGCTGTTTCCAGCGAGGGATTTTCGTACTACTCTATGTTGCCATAGCCACACGAAAGTGTGTTGTAGTCTGGACTTTGTCTTTACCATATCCTTTCGGACTAAGGCAGTCGGTGTAAAGTCTCTACACTCACCCAAATGGGTTAGCACGGCGTTCTGTTTGCGCCTTCGCCGTTTTAGCCGACTTCTGCTCTGCAGATTTCTCTGCAGGCACTCTCTACGGATCAACCGCAGACACACTTGTTAAAGTGTGTACAAACATCAAAGTCCCTTGTGTCTGCCTATTCCACCACAGCGGCTTATTAAACTAATATATTATAACACACCGGAAGATGTTTGTCAAGAGATTTCTTCAACAAAACCAGGGTATCTGAGGTCGTTATTACTTCGGCAGCCAAAAAGCAATCTGCTCCCGAAAGCGGCGTATTACGTTCTCTGCCCGCCTCCGATGGGGGATAGAACAAATTCCAATTATTCAATTGCCGCTTTTACAAACAGCCGATACAATACAAAAGGCAGGCTCTGTTCCGAGTCTGCCTTTTGGTATTTGCGGTATGAATTGTGCGGAGCTGTAGGACAGAATGTGGTCCTCAGCGATCATAGAAATTGCTGTAATAGGCTCTTCCGTAAGTTCTAAACATCACTCGTAAAGCGGTATCTCATAGCTTCCATGCTCAGACCAGTAAAGTCCGTCGTGGCGGGAATCGCAGCTTGGCGGGAGATTGCTCTTGCGGTAGTAGCCTATCATAGTGCTGGGGCATCTCGATGTTGCGCGCAGTCCGGTTTCTGTACAGTATCGCAGTTCCATTGTGGAACTGTCCGGAGTGAAGCTCTTCTCAACAGTAGTATCAACAAAGTTTACCATTACATCGTGCCATACCAGCGCCATTGTGCGCCAGCCGTCCTGACTTCCGATCTCGTGGTTGTCGTCATACGCTATACGGTAGCACGCCACATAATCGGGCGTAAGTCCCGCAAACAGCAGGTTTGACATATCGTTTGCAGTACCGGTCTTTCCGACTACCTCGCAGGCTCCGAGCTTTGCATTCTTACCTGTGCCGTATTCGTCCTCTACGACTTTCAGCATCATACGGTTGGTGATCCATGCGCTGTCCTCGGAAATAGCACGTCTGCCGTTAAGATCCTGCTCAAGGACAACCACTCCCTTGTTGTCATAAACAACCGAGTAGTAGTAAGGCTTATAGTACATTCCGCCGTTGCCCATTACCTGATATGCCGCGGTAAGTTCTGTGAGTGTTGCTCCGTTTGTAAGCGCTCCGGTAGCGAGAGGTGCATACGCGACATCGTTTACGCTGTCAAGATGCTCAAATCCCAGATTGTGCGCAAGGTGATTGTACGCATTAACAAGTCCTACCTTCTGCATTACGCGCGCCGCAATAGTATTCATCGACTTCTGCACCGCATACCATGCCGGCCAGTAAGCACCCGAACCGAAGCCGGTCTCCTGATAGTTATGCGGCCAGCGGACAGTCTGATCTGCCGCGTTGTAACCGCTTTCGGCAGCGTGACTGCCGTCGCCGGCGAATTCGGCGTGGATTTTTCCGGACAGATCCTGGAGCATGGTTGAGTATGTGATAAGGTTTTTGTCGATCGCAACAGAGTAATTGTCCAGCGGCTTTATCGTTGAACCGATAGCGCTTACCGCCTGTGTGGCACGATTGAAGCAGTTGTCACCGGGTTTTTCCCCTATTCCGCCTGCTATTGCAAGCACGTTGCCGCGGTAATCCATGATAACGAACGCACCCTGTATCAGCCGCTTGCTGTCCGCCGGAAGCGATGCGTCATACGATTTAAGACAGGTGTACGGATCCTCGAACACCTCGCTCAGCCGCTTCTGCATATCCATGTTTACATTAAGATACGCGGTGTAGCCGCCGCTTCTGAACTCGTCCCACGCCTCGTTATAAGTGATACCGAGCTTCTGGGAAAGATCGTTCACTATCTGATCTATCGCGGCGTCAACATACCAGTCCTGCGAAACAGTATAGGAGCCGTTCCACTGATACGCGAGGGAACTGTCCTCGCCGAGTATCTCGTCCCACGGCACGTCCTGATAGTACAGATCGCCGTCGTCCTTGCTGTCCTCGGTGATTATGCCGTAGTAGTCGTTATAGCGCATATCTGTGTAGCCGTAGTACGTTCCCTTTACCGGTCTGCGGAATTTCACCTTTTCCGCCATTGCGGCTTCAAATTCATCTGTAGTGATATAGCCCTGCGCATACAGACAGTCCCGGAGCGCGTATTCCTGACGGATCTTCGACTGCTTCAGATTGGCGTAGGGATTGTAGTTGGAAGGCGAACGGACTATACCTGCAAGTATCGCCGATTCCGCGATAGTGAGGTCTTTGACCTCCTTGCCGAAGTAGTAGTACGCCGCGGAGCCTATGCCGTAAGCAGTGCCGCCGAATCCTATGCGGTTCAGATAGCTTTCGAGTATATCATATTTCGTGTACTTGTTTTCGAGCGACAGAGCGCGGAATATCTCGCGCAGTTTTCGCCCTATGGTAGTCTCATTGTCCTTGGTGATATCGCGGACGAGCTGCTGTGTTATGGTGGAACCGCCGTCGGTGCCGCCGAACAGAGCCTTGACTGTTACGGAGAGCGTTCTCTTCCAGTCAACGCCGTTATGCTCGAAGAAACGCTGATCCTCGACTGCAACAAAAGAATCAATCGTGTGCTGAGGGATATCCTCGATATCCACCCAGATACGGCTTGTTTCACCGCTTATCTGCTTCACAAGCACATCTTCGCCGACGCTGTCCTTGGCATAGATGAAACTGGAGTATGAAAGTTCAACATTAGTCAGATCGACATCAAAGCTGCTCTCCGCGAACTGCATTACATAAACGGTCAGCGCCGCCGCAACGATACATACTGTTATTATCAGTATCAGCAGTATGCTGAGCAATGTTGTGCCGAAGAATGACAGTACGCCGCCCAGCTTCTGCCATATCGACATCTTATGCGTATGGTAGTAGCTTTCCACAGCCTGCTCGTCCTTGTTCATTTTGCTGCGGGATTTCGGCATATAGTCTTCGTCCCGTATTTTCACATATTTGATCTTTTTTCCGCCCATAGGAGTACCTTTTAACATTCCGGCATGAACCGGTGATTCCGAAAGCCGCTTCTGCGACATTATATACTTTTATATTATAGCACCTTTTTGCCGGTTTGTTAATACTATTTACAAAAATTTGTGCAGTTTTGCCAATATTCCGCGTCGCAGAAAGTCAAAATACGACACAAATCCTGCCGGATTCATAATTTTCAGCGATTCTGATTGACAAATCCGTATTTTTATAGTATAATGTATGCACCGATATTCATTCCGGGGGCGTAAAGGTTTCGACGGGGATCGTGAATCGGGTCAAGCACGCGGAGTTCGCCTAAACTCCTTAATAATGGGTAACTTTAAAATTAAACGCAGATCATAACGATTTTGCACTCGCTGCCTGAGCGCAGCGCGTCCTGCCGATGAGTGCTGCGGCTTCGGTTTGGGCGTCACACAGCAGCCAACGCGTAGGGTGAGAGCTCTGTAACTCCACGCGCTCTTAAAGAGCTGCCGGAGGTCTATCCTGTCGTTCGGAGAGACCAAAGGGAGATTCAAAAGATCGACTAAGCGTGTAGAAAAATCCGCGGATCGGTTTTCGGACAGGGGTTCGACTCCCCTCGCCTCCACCA
>JAGAWN010000091.1 GCA_017941355.1 Ruminiclostridium sp.
GCCATTTCATCATCTGTCAGCCTGCAAATGGGCTTGACCAACTTGCTTTTGTCAATTACCTGTATCTGTTCACACAGCACAATTGACTCCTTGAAAAGATTGGTGTTTTGAACAGTAACGTGAACAGGCAGCTCGCACTTTTTAACAGATGTTGTCAGCGGTACTATTATGGTAGTAGGGCTGTGACGATTGCCGACATTATTCTGAACGATCAGCGCGGGACGTGCGCCTTTCTGCTCGCTGCCTTCTCCGTTCAAAAACGTGAGATAGACTTCTCCTCTATTGACCCGAAACATTGTATCAGTCCTTTGCAATGTATTCATAGAGAAAACCCTATGTAAACAAGTGCTACTGTTACAGCAGCACTTGTCTCCTGCATATACGTTCTATTTGTCCACGACACCCCGAACGAGGGAACGCATAAGCCGGAAGTTTGCGAAACTTTCTCATAGGGGGACGACCCTCTGCCCATTCCTGTGGTGCAGCCGTTACGCCGAAGCGTCAGAACGGAAGTATCATTATCCCTCTTGCCTATCATCGCGCTAATGGGAGCCACCCATTATTTCAAAAGAATATTACTCGCTCCGCCAGTATGATCTCTAAGGTTCAGCTCATAGCGCTCTTTTGTCAATTACTTCAATGTTCCGCTGGCTGTAAACTGTTCAAGACCAATGACATCGTGGCGTATTCTTTTTTCCGCTTGCCCCGCAGGGCTGCAAGAGGAAAGTAACTTATACGATGTTATTCTGTTTTCAAAGAGCTGAAAGGTAATTCTTACGACCTCACCGAATGTTCGCATTGAACCCAAACCTTTTTAATAAAAGGTCACTCGTTTTCGGTATTGATTCTTCTCCAGTGGTCATCGACCAAAACTCGGAGAGAATTTATCCTTTCACTCACTGCCATTTTTTTGCCGTTTTGGGGCATATTATTTTCAAACTTTTTTAGCTTTTTGTAAATATTTGTGAAACATCTACATATTTGCTTATGATCAACGCCTTCGAGACGTGCAATATCACGATAGCTCATTTTCCTAAATGCAAACATAAACAATCTTCTTTTCTGAGTTTCTGTTAGCAAGGCGATAAAAGCGCTCATTTCATTGGTAAACTCTTTATCATCAGTGCTTGTCATAAGCACATTATCCAACGAGGGCAATCTTGCAAGATCTGTCTCATCTAATCCATTGATAGATACATCCTTCCTGCTGATACTGCGCATATGGTTTTCCTCATCGTGAAGATCATTATCCGACAGTTCTTTCCACTTGCGGAACTCGTTCTCGTCGCCGCCAAAATCAGCAGCGGTTATCTCACGGACTTCACCATTAGCAAATCTGTAAACGATAGCGTCCTTGTTTGCATGGTTAATCCCATAATCTGTGTACTGAAAATCTTTCATTTAGGTATCCTCCGAAAATCTGAATTTGTTGGTGATGAACAAATCAGATCTTCAGGGATACCGAGCTACTGCCTCACTGTACTTTCTCATATTCTGCTCCCGTTTTCGGGCAACAAAAAAGGGCTTACGGAATTAAACCCGTAAACCCTTCAATGCTGCGGCGTTATTGCCGGCAGAATTATTGCAAAACAAAAATGCCCCACCGATAACACGGCAGGGCAGATAACATATTCAGTTTTGTATATGCAACAGAGTATAATCTGCCAGCATATACATTATAACATATGGAAAGTCTCTTGTCAGTATCAAATCAGTCTCATTTTAGTCTCATTTTAGTCTCACGTTTTCAGATGTATAATTCACTCACTTTCCGAAGCATTTTTTGAAATTCTTCCCGCAGATTTATCGGAGTAATGATCTCTGCTTTATCGCCAAACTGGAACAGCCAACCAAAGAAAGGCGCAGGCTGTTCCGTTTTAATATCTGTATGTACTATAAAGCTGTCCTCGTCGTATGGGAATATCATAATATCTTTACCAAAACGATCTAAGACGGGATTTATAAGATGATTTGAAAAACGCAATGTTACGGATTCAGACTTTCCGCTGAACATCGAGAATGAAGATTTAAGATATTCAAACAAGGAAAAGTTTTTCGGAACAGGCTCAGCTTTTACATCTGCGACTTGTACATTTTCCATTCTGTCAACGCGAAAGTTCGTGAGAGTATCGGGATATTTATCATACATTGCCACAAGGTAATACTGTTCATTATTCCAAGCCATAGCGTAAGGAGAGCAAATATGCAGACGGTCGCGATACTTTTTCTTCTTGTTCAGATCGTAATCAAAATACTTAAATCCTATCTTCCGTTTATCTCGGATAGCTTGATTTATCTTATCTACATTATTGCATATCTTATCATTGCCGGATTTGAGTCTGTTTGTTACATACAACTGTCTGCCTATTTCTTTCCCGGAATAGGTACTTGTAAGAGTTGCGAGCTTCTTTATTATCTCATTGGATTTATGCTCCGTCAAAAAACGAGATGACGAAATACCGTCAGCCAAAAGTTTTAGTTCTGACAGTTCAAACAAGCGAGAGTCGATACGATAGCCGGAGGATGTGCCTTTGGAATAAACTATATCAACACCAAAAGTACGCAAAGCCTCAATGTCATCATAAAGAGCTTTTCGCGCTGCCGATATTCCGTACTGCTCCAATTCCGAAATAATATCGGGCATTGAGATACAATGTGTTGCATCTGTTTTTTCAAACAGTATCTTATACAGATATAATAGTTTTAATCTTTGATTAGGCGTTTTTACGGTTTCAGACATATACTTCTCCGATCCGCAAGCCTATGGTTTATCAACCGAGAAAATCAGCACGAGGAATAATGCTCAGTCTAAAATCGTAACCTCGTCTGTTCATATCCATAAGCTTGATCTGAACTAATTGATTAGGTACAGATAATTCACTGGCTGCCTGCTCGCTTGTGTAATCCTGATTGCCGAAAAAGAGTATGTCATCATCACTTATCAGCATATTTGCTGCGAAGATATTAGCCTCCATTTCCGGCTTTGAGGTCATATCATAAAGACTGTATTCCTGTAACCCCATTTCAGCTAAATCTTTGTGAAAGAAGTGATGTCCGAGTTCGTGGGTCAGGACGAGCTTCTCTGTAGCCTCGTCCAATTCATCGTGAAGATATATATAACTGCACCTGTTTACTACAGTGTACATTCCTTTAAGATTGCCGAAATGTTTATACGCTACATCAATGCCCAAATACTTTGCAAGCTGATAGGGGTCATTGGTGCGAAACTGTTTCTTTATCTTATTGGTGAAATCATATATCTTATCCCGCAACATATATATCACTTCTTTCGTCATACACATCTGTTATTCAGACGACATTTCATTTTTCATTTGGCTGTTATCAGCTCTATAATCATTATATCACAAACTACTGTTTCATCCGCAGGACAGTCCGAAATTTTTCTTAATTTTCTTTCCGGTATTTCTTCGGTGTATATTTCTTATTTGTAAGTTTCGATTTCCAATATGCTTCTTGAATAGCTTCAAGAACAGCGCTCTTGTCCTCATCAGTCAGACTGCCTCCGGCAAACAGTGCCTGTGCGTTTTCGATAAGTTTCTGTGCAGAGGCTTTGCCACGCGCCCCATACTTATCGTTGGCTTCAATGATGAAAAATTCCTCATCGGTAACAAGAGCTTTCTCGTCAACATCAAGAGCGATAGCGAGCTTATAGATCGTATCGGATTTAGGCATACGGTCACCGGATTCGTAGTTCTTGATCGAGCGGGCGGTCAAACCTGTGGCAAGCGCAAGGTCTGACTGTGACATTCCTCTCATTCTTCTTAATTTCGTTAAGCGTTCCTTAAATTCCATATTTCCTCCAATAAATTTTGTGATAAGTAACAAATCTCTGAACAGGCTATTGACAATTTAAGTATTTGCGATTATAATGAACTTGTTCATTTCGTTCACCAACATTGTAGCATATAATTTACAAGTTGTCAAGACATTTCAGAAAATTTTTTGGAGGAATTTGAAATGAAACTTAAAAAGACCGGATTGGAATGTTCAAAGGAAACCGTTTCCGCTGTAAAGACCTTACTTTCTCTTTACAGAAAAGTGCTGCATAACGTGAACAATAGGATAGTATATCTTGACGAAGATATATACACGACAAGCCGCAAGCACCTCTCGGAGTTCATAAACTCTCTTGTGGACTTTGAGCCGGACATAAACACACAGGCATATAACGATACTCTTGAAAGCTGTCACTCAACATTATCGCTGCTGGAGCTTCTTGAAAAATCTGTCAATGCCGTGAAGCTCTATCCCGAAAACGGATTCATTTATTATGAAATCCTTTGGAGATTTTATTTTGACAATTTCAAGTATTCGCACGATGACATAGCGGATATTCTTGAAATATCGAGAGCTACATATTTTCGTCATTTCAATAATGCTGTTGCCTGCTTTTATCTTCATTTTATGGGAATATTGAAAGCTGAAAAATATGATTTTAATGATGATGTAATCAATTACGATACTGGCAGAAATGATGATAAAAAAGCCGTTTGACTGATTTTATTTACCGAAAAAGGTAATCAGCCAATACAGGCTGACGGAAGAATAGCAAGCATATGATTTGAGTACTCAAATCACCGTTTTCGGGAGTTCCCGCTACTCGTTCGCCCCGAAAAACTTAGCTTGTTGGGGAGAGCCCCAAACCCCCGATATTTGGAAAATTTGTTTTGGAAGAATGATTTGAAAAGTATATTTTTGAAAGGATAAAGGGAATGGGAGAACGGTCAAGACCGATACAAATGAAATTCTATGTCACCGAACAGGAACGTGATGTAATTCATCAAAGAATGGCTCTTATCGGAACTACGAACCTCGGTGATTTTATGCGAAAAATCTCGCAGGACGGATGTCTGTACAGAGTAAATATTGAAGGTGTGCCGGAGATTTGCAGACAGATCGAAGCCATAGGACAAAACATCAATCAGATAGCAAAACGTGTGAACAGTACAAATACTGCTTATGCAGAAGATATACGTCAGATCAGAAAGGATCAGGAAGAAATATGGCAGTTACTAAAATCCATCCTATCGAAACTTCCTTGACAAAAGCTATTGACTATATCATCGACGACAGAAAAACGAGTGAGCGTAAACTTTGCACCGGCTACTGCTGTTCTCCTACCACATCTGCCTATGAATTTGACCTGATTAAGAAAGACGCAAACAAGCAAGGAGCAACTCAGGCGTTAAAGGGCTACCTTGCATTTCATCTTATTCAATCGTTCGAGCCGGGTGAGGTCGATTACGAAACGGCTCATAAGATCGGAATAGAGCTTGCCGACAAAGTTCTGAAAGGCAAGTATCAATATGTAGTCGCTACCCATATAGACCGTGGTCACGTCCATAACCATATCATCTTCAATTCCGTGAGTATGACCGACCACAAAAAGTATAACAGCAGCCCGAGCAGCTATTACAACATTCGCAGAACAAGCGACGCTCTTTGTCAGGAATATGGTCTTTCCGTGATAAAGGAGCCAAAGGAACAAGGCAAGTCTTATTACGAAACACTTGTTTCCAAAGAAGAACGGAGTTGGAAAG
The DNA here is from genome assembly GCA_017941355.1 of Ruminiclostridium sp. GTDB lineage: Bacteria > Bacillota > Clostridia > Oscillospirales > Ruminococcaceae > Ruminiclostridium_E. Next base: position 5,562 of record JAGAWN010000091.1, read on the forward strand.
ACTTACTCAAACAGAACATTGACCGCTGCATAATCAAGGCGAGGGATTGGGACGAATTTCTCTCACTTATGCGCTCCACCGGCTATGAAATAAAAGAGGGAAAGCATATAGCGTTCCGGGCGCAGGGGCAGGAAAGATTTACTCGCGCCAAACGTTTTGGGAGTGCCTATACCGAGGAACAGATCAGGAGCCGCATCAGGGGCGCAAAGCTGCTTGACACTGGTGATAATCAACACGTTTCATTGCTGATCGACATAGAAGCCGCTATCAAAAATCAGCAGCAAAGCACGGCAGGATTTGAGTATTGGGCGAAGATACAAAACCTTAAAACTGCCGCCAATACGGTCAATTTCCTCACGGAGCATAATCTGATGAACTATGCAGACCTTGCCGCCGCCGCAGATGGAAAGAAAGCTGTTTTTTCACAGACGCAGATCACCATTAAAGACACCGAGCGCCGGATAAAGAAGCTCGAAGAAGATATACAGAATATCGACAACTACCGGAAAACAAAAGCCGTTGTCGATAAAATCTCCGAGGTGAAAGACAAGGAAAAATACAAGCGGGAGCATACCACTGAATTCATAGTCTATGAAGCTGCCAAGCGGTATATATTGAAGAACTTTCCGTCCGGCAAACTCCCGCTTCTCAAAGAATTGCGAGCTGAACAGAGAAAGCTCAAAGCCGAGAAAGACAAGCTCTATGACAAGTATTGCGATGAACGGACGAGCCTTTCAGAGATACAGGACGTGAAGAAGAATGTAGATATGATCTTAGGCTCAGAGTACGGGCAGCAGGAACGAAAACGCAAGCGTTCTGATGAATTGGAATAAAAAACAGAACCACCTAAAATAGGGGGCTCTGGGCTCTGTTTTACTTATTCTATGTCTGTACCCGAAATCTTTGTCTAACCATCACGGAAAGCGTTTGATAAAAAATCCATTGTTTCTTCAAGTTTGAGATTATCTTCCGAGATTAATTTATTAACATTCTGTTTATGCTGCTCTTTGGCAAATGTTTTTCAATCACGGTTTACGCCCGTATCCGAATTTCTAATTTCTTCAACGAGTTAAGCGCACATTCTATGTAAATATTAATATTTATCTTAATTGACGAATTACACCTTTATCCATCTCATAAACTGCGTCGCAAAGCAAATTAATATCTTCAGAATTGTGAGAGGTCAACAGAATAGTCTTGCCTTGTTCTTTAAGCGAGAATAGTAGTTTTCGTATATCAGAAACACCGCTCTTATCAAGTCCGTTCATCGGCTCATCAAGTATTAGCAAGTCAGGATTTTCCATAATTGCCTGAGCCAGTCCCAAACGCTGCCGCATACCTAAAGAATATTTGCCAACACGTTTTTTTTCGTTAGGATCTAACCCTACTGTTTTAATTGCAGTTTTAACATTTTCAGCATTTATTTTGTGATTAATTTGAGCAAGGAACATAAGATTTTTATATGCGCTGAAATTCGGCAAAAAACCGGGTGTTTCGATTATAACACCGATGTTATCGGGAATATCACAGTCCCTACCGACTTGTTTACCTCTTACTAAAACTTCGCCAGATGTCACAGCAACTAATCCGCAAATGATCTTCATCAGAACAGTTTTTCCACTTCCGTTATTCCCTATCAATCCAACAATCTTCCCTTTAGGAACCGAAAGACTGACGTTTTTAATTACAGTGTATTCCCTATACTTTTTAGTTATATTTCTTATATCAATGACTATATTTTCCATTGTTTTACCTCAATAAGTTATTTCATTCATTTTTCAAATCAAAATTGAATTTTACTTTTTTTGAACTGTAAACAAACAGTGTAGAAATTAAAAAAACAATTACTATTCCAAGTACCGTAACAGCGTATTCAACAGTCGGCAGGGGTGACGAACCGTTTTTGTCGATCAAAATAAGTGAGCACCAGCCAACAGGAGAAAAATAAAACATTATTTCGCTTATTGCGTTGACATAACTTATAAACAGGTACAAAAAAATAAAAAATCCCGAAATTATTAAACCGCTATTCTTTTTTGCAATAAGATTAAAAGATAATATTATTATTCCAAGCGTCGAGGAAATGAGCATTGCTAACAAAAAAGAGGTCATAAATGCATCAATCGGCTTGAACGCTGAAAGAACATTCTGCGGCATTGAAATACGTAAACCGAAAGTATCAGAAATATTGGTTGAAGCTATTGTATTTACGATTTTTCCCCAACAGTCAATTGAAAAATCAATGTGGGGCGATAAAATCAAGCAATATGACATAAATACAAAAGCAAAATACATAATGCATACAGCGATAATGTACAGGATCTGTCCAAATATCCATGCTCTTTTACCACCTCGAATAAGAAGAAAAGTTTGATTATTATCACAGAAAGGCAATTCACAGAACAAGATATATATTCCAAGAAAAATCAAAAAGGTTGTTATTTTGTCAGATAGCAAAAAGGTTGCTGTAAAAACATTTACTGGGCTGTTAAAGTACATTGATATGTCAGAAAGCGGAACAGTAGCAGTATGTATTGCGCCAAACGCAATTATAAAAGGAACCCAGAACTGAATTGTTCCGAAAGATTTTAACAAATGCATTTTAAAAATATTGAATGTTTTCATTACAATGTGACCCTTTCTAAATATTATTGGAGACCTTATACTTGAAAACACATGTCACAGCAAAAGCAATAATCATCACAAGAACAATACAGTAAATAATAGGATATAATGCCGTAATAGGTGAAAATATCATAATTTCCTGACTGCCGCCAAAATCTCGATATAATTTCAAATGATTTTCAAATATCACAAGCGGGTCTAAAAATGAAGGTAACTTAATAACCCTCGATACAAATGACAAAACCAATCCCATTATAACTGGTGAAATAACGGAAAGTCGCCTGTTTGTAATAATGACTGATTGGAAAACTGCAAAAACTGCATAAAACGCTGTCATTGAGCTTCGTGTCAAAAAATAGATAAAATAGCAGAGTACAGCATTTCCGCTCGCTAATAACTCGCAATTAGGGAAACCATAAATTTCACTTTGTAGCTGCTCTGCGTTTATATTAGGAACAAGTGGGTGCCTTGTCAGGATAAATAAGGAAAACAGTATATATGCAAAAAAAACACACAAACCGCTCGAGAACGCTGATGTAAGTGTGAGTGAAAAGGCATACTGATTTTTGCCACTTCGCATAAGCGTAAATTTAATCATTCCGCTTTCCCAGTCCTCACAGAATATTGTTGCAATCGGTAGAATTGCTATTATAAGTAATAGACTGCTTCCTCCTGAATATTCAACGCCACGAAGAAAATAGTATAATCCCATTTCATCTGAAAAATCATTCTTGTAGTCCATAAAGACAAAGAAAATCATCAACAGGCAGTAAATCAAGACGTTTACAGCAAACCTTATAGATAAAATATCTCGCCTCAGATATATTAAACAGAAATGGAGCATTTTAGACAAGTCTCACAGCTCCTTTCCTGAAACCGCATCAAAATAGACAGTAAAATCCGACCTGTAATGATCACCTTCAATTTCCGCATCCTGATATCCGTAAAAAGCATAAAATGGACGAAGAATAAACTCATTAAATCGGTTGTATAATGTGTTTTGTGGAAACGGTAAATAAACAAGCTCTGCCTTTTCAAATGTAATCTTACTGTCAAAAAAAATATTTTCATATTTGTTTTTGAGCAAATTTAGTGCTTGATTAAAATCTATTATTTTATTTCTTTCAATGATCTCATTAGGTTGGTACAAAAAAAACGCACTAACATACTCAATTCCGCTGCATGTGTAAACGACTGTAAATCTTGTACCAGCAAATGTATCGTTCTCTCCATCGCCGTAATAGTGCACAGGTCCTGAATATATGGGAATATTATCCTTTGAAAAGCAAATATCAAAGTAATAGAAATCCTCGCTTTCAATTTTGGCAACATTTTTAGCTTGTGTGATGATTTTGGAGTCATTTTCTTTTTCAGCTGTTTTATTTAAAAATGCTTTGTAATCGTTGAAATTCTCTTTTGTCATACTGATTGACTGCTCAATAATTGCCTTATCACGGGGCATATCTATCTTTTCAATAAATGTCATAATATCATTTATAGCATTTTCTTTAGTGGCAAATGAAAATTCAAGTGAGTTGTCAAGCGGTATTGCGGAAGGATCCGTCAGATAGAATGAAACTGCGTCATCAAATTTATTGCCGTTATCTGTATAGAACACAAAACTCTTATCTGAAACAATGGCGTGTTTGTTATTTAATTCAAGCAGAATGTTTTCGCCATTGCTTGTTTTCTCGGCTTCAAAGTTAAAAAAATATTCATCTATCGAGTTATCATTTATCGATTTAATAGTCGCTTTATAAATACAGCATTCGCTTGGCGTTTTAGGTATCTGCCCGAATTCAGCCGTAACATTATCAGTAATAATTAGATTTCCATTTGAATTTTTAACGAAAGATGTTTCGATATTATTATTTTCCGTTGATTTGGTGCAGCCAGACAGTAAAATTATAGATAATACAACTGTTATAATCAATGTTAATTTCTTCATACCTAACCTCTGTGCTTTACAATTATAGCAATTGCTTTGGCAGAGATACTAAATCCCTACCAAAGCAATTGTTTTGAGCAAACTCAATCAAAGTACATTATATATCTATCTACTTTACGGCTCCCATATTCCAGATACAGTTGCACTTGTTACACTGTTATTGGCATTTATATTAGGCAGCTCGAACTTCAGATAATAGTAGCTGTTCAGGCTTGCTTTCCCTGTCAAATAGGGAAGATATTGTTTGCCATTAACATATATGTATTTTGCGTTTGTTGCCTCCGAGTTATCGCTATAGCAACGTACCCTGAATGTCACGCAAAAGCTACCATTTAAACCGCTTTTAACATTCACTACAGCATCTTCAAGGTCAGTTTTCTTTCTTTCTAATGTAGTAGCCGCTCCACTGCCTTTTATAAGTGTTACGTTGTTAAATTCTCCCTGATCTGCAAATGCGGAGACCGACATTGTAACAGCAGTAATTGCTGATAACGCAAGTGCGGTAATGGTTCTTTTTAGTTTTAACATTTTACATTCCTCCTAAATGAATATTTATTTTTGATTTTTCCCCAAAAGTCTTTGATACCTCAAATCCTCGTATTTGCATCGGAGAACAAATACTTGATTAAAAATATCGGGAGAGAGTCTTTGGGTGCGACTCGTCCCCTCATATTTTAAAACTCATAGCTGCAATCTATGAGCTTAACCATGAGCATATGCATCAGGTTAATTATTGCTTTGTTTGCATTATATCACTCCAGAGTTTAGATGTCAACAGCCTTGTGAAGTTTGGTCAGAAATAGTGAAATTTAGCACAAATAATCTGCTTATATTATAATGTAGGCGATATATTATTTATAAAGTGTAATTTGCGAAATGAAAGTGCTATTTTCTTCGTAAAAATCAGTAGTACCGTTGTATTTTTCGGCAATGAATTTTATTGTTTTTATTCCGTATCCGTGGTGTGTTTTATCCTTTTTGGTAGTTAAAAGCTCATAATTAGATTTAAGAACAGGCTCAGGAATACTATTCCGTACTGCTATTTTAAAGTGTTTACCTGATGAGGACATATTAACTTCAATCGAACGATTATCAGGCGCACATTGTTTAGCAGCTTCAATTGCGTTGTCAAGTAAATTTCCGATAAGACTACATAAATCAGTACTCGATATACCTGTAATACTTTTATCTACGCTACAAATCACACAAATACCAAATGATTTTGCTTCTGACAGCTTAACATTCAAAATTGCGTTTACAAAATCATTTCCTACATCAACAACAACATCTGTTTCTGATATACTCTTGTAATTTTCTGTAATAAGCTGTTGAGCTTCTTTGTATTTTTGATTGGTTATCAGTCTATCAAGGACAATAAAATGTTGTTTCATATCGTGACGCAGGCGACGGGTTTGTTCGTATTGAGATTTTACGATTTCAGAGTATTGTGCATTATATTCGTTTTGTTTTGCAATTTTCAGAAGCTCTTTCTCACGGTTTCTCACAGTACTAACATTAACCGTAATATACCAGCAAACAATGTTAATTAATATTATACAGAATTCAGCAATAATAAGCCAAATTATACTTCTCTTCATATTTTGAATATTTACTGCTGATGTATGAATTGCTACGAAAGCGACAAAAGAAATAACAAAAACACTTATAATTAACAGCCATTCTTTCGGCTTTAAAAAAGTGATTTTTTTGTTAAAAATGTGCCGAATAACAACTAATACATAAGTTAGCACAGTTTGTCCTATTACTACAGTCAACAGTCTATTTACTGAATGCTGCGAATATATACTATTAAGATTGTCTTTGGTAATTAGCGACATAAGTGATATAACTCCTACGCTGACTCCGATTAAAACAACATTTGTTACAATCGCCGTAAAAAGTTTTTGTAGTATAGTTCCATTAAGAAAAGCAAGTGAAAATAAAAAGAAAAAAACAGAATACAAAACTCCTAACAATCCCTCATATAAAGCAAGCGAGTTAATAACAATTATAAGTGCAGTCATAGCCATAGTTCCTATAAAAATAAAATGTTTCCGCTTTTTAATATTATTTCTGAATTTTAAGATTGAACAAATAAAGTGTATAACAACAAAGGATTCATAGATATCAACACCAATTTCAAAAAAAAGCCATAATAATTCCATACAATCACCTCACGAGAATGTACGTGTGAAGCGCATATAAACATTCTTAAAATAGTCTTTGTAACTGCGGCTTATTTTCACAATTTCATTATTGTCAAGTAAAATTTCCATATTTGAGTAGTCAACTCGCTCTATATGTTTCATATTAACCACAATTCTGTTGTGAGTGCGGGCAAAAATATATTTGTTCAACGTTTCATACAAATCAGCCAACTTCTTTCTTATGAGAATTGTATTTCCATTTGTCAGATGAAATATAATTTGATTTGAGCTACTTTTTATGTACAAAATATCATTTGGAGATATATATCTTTCAGATTCACCTGAGCCGTTTATCAGCACCTTTTCATTTGCAGCAATGCTGATAGCGAGCTTTTCGATAACATGCTTCAGACGATCTTCAAGCACCTGTGGTTTCTCTTTCGGAATAAAGTAAAAAGGCTGAAAATCAAAGCTCTCATAAACAAGGCTATTTTCGGTTGTAATAAAGATTATGAAAGTGTTACTTGCAATCGTACGAATTTTTTTTGCAACTTCAAATCCGTTCATTTCGGGCATTATTATGTCCATAAACACAACATCATAAGGCTCTATTTCGTGAGTTTTTAAAAACTTTACACCTGACGTAAAGGAATTAATTTTAAACGAAATATTATTCTCTAAAAATAATTCTTTTACAACTTCTACAAGATAATCAAGCATTGCCTTATTGTCATCGCATATTGCTATACTCACCATAAAATAAACCTCCACTATACATTTGTATACTTATGCTTCTATTTTATCCGGATAATATTAAATATAAACGCATTTATAATATTATTTTTGTGTATTTGATTAAAACTTGTTGTATAATATACATGAATTTTAAAATAAGGAAGATATTATACTATGAACTTTTATGAAAGGCTAAAAAGTTTAAGAGAGGAACGCGGATATACCCAAGAAAAACTGGCCGCTGTTATTCACGTAACTAAAAATTCAGTTTCTCACTATGAACGCAATATAAGTTTGCCCACCATAGATGTATTGATTTCCTTGGCTGATATTTTCGATGTAAGTTTAGATTACTTATTGGGAAGAACCGACTATAACATTTCAGATCGCATCTTAAAGAAACAACTCGCTAACAAAATGTCTGTCGGAAAATTCGTTGAGAAAGTCGCTAACTTAGATACTACTCATAAATTAGATATCCTAAAAGCCTTATATTATATTGAAGCAGATAATAAACGCACAAAGAATTAATTAATCCTTTATATTATATCATAACTTTTCAATAAAATCAAGTTACGTTATATTATTAGTCAGTATTTTTTCTTAAGATACTGGCTTTTTCTATTACTAATTTTACAATATTTCACTATTTTCTGCAAATAATCACAAATCTGTTGACAAAAAAATGATATAGTTATATAATTCCTTTAAAATAGGATAATTACTTAAATCTTATTTATAAATTGGGGTATATTATGATATCGAGATTGGCATCAACAATACTTAATTATATTATTACTCATATCGATATTTCATCTGAATTAAAGGACATATATCAATATGGGATAGAAATTACAATATCGTCATCGCTTAATATCATTTTGGTGCTTGCAATGTCACTTATTATACAAGATGGTATATCAGGATTGATATTTTTATCAGTTTTTGTATTTGTTCGTTCTTTTACAGGCGGTTATCACGCATCTACATATTTTATGTGCAATGCTTTAATGCTATTGACATTTTTGCTTTGTTACTTTACTCAACAAACAATTAATTTTACTAATACCAATTCAATTATATCTATTGTTATATCAATAGTAAATATAATTCCAATCGTTTTGTTTTCTCCTGTTTCAAATAAGCATAAGCCATTGTCTTCTGATCTAAAAAAAAGAAGTAAGCTTATGGGAGCATTAACATCATTTTTACTTTCGATTTGTGGGATAATTCTCGTAAATCAAAATATAAAGTATGGTTGGATGATTATTATAACCGTATCTGCAATATCGGTTATGATGATAATTGAAATTATATTGCAAAGGAGGAAACAGAATGAAAGCAAATAAAATTATTGCTGATTTTATTTCCAAAATCGCTCTAAAATCAGCAAAAATTGCTTGCGGTGCTGCATCTTGTTATGGTATCTACCAGCCTAAAGAGCCAGCAGACATAAAAGAACGTATCAAATGATACGATGCGATCCAATTTGAATACCGATTTTTATTCATATCGGAGTGTTTTTAAATCGTGTATTCGTGACAGTCACAACACAATGTGACCTTATGTCAAGAACTAAGCCGAAAATGCTGCAATTCAGTATTTTCGGCTTTTTATAATAATACATTAATCAATTGTAGCACATCATTCCTGCATTTTGCTATAATATAAAAAATTTCATAAATTTGATCAAACTTATGAGATCGTTTTCATCATTTCCGCCTCAGTGATTATAGCTCACTCGGTATCATTTGTCAACGACTATAAAATCGATAATACATTATTTAATTCCGAAAAATGTAGTATAATAACAGATAGGTGATGTAAAAATGGAATTGGGAAAACGTCTTGCTAAATTTCGTCAAGCAAAGGGACTAACGGTATATAAGCTATGTGAATTGACCGGATTGTCTCCGACACATATTCGTGCTGTTGAACGAGACGCTAAAACGCCTAACGTTGAAACTATAACACGCTATTTAGAGCCGTTGGATATTACTTTAGCCGAGTTTTTCAATGAAGATGACTCCGTGATCTATGCAACCCCTGTTGAAAGAGAGCTTATCGACTATTACAGAACGCTCTCACCAGATAGTGAGGAGTTGTTGTTAAAGCTGTTAAAGTCATTATCAGTCAACGACCCTAAACAGAAAAAGGCAAAATAAAAAAGAGTGCCATTCCCACGCATTAAGCGTAGAAATGGCACTCTTATCGGTTTTATTTGCATTTTCGTGACCGGAAGTTCGGGCATCTTACTATCAGCGCCCGAAAACTCTGTTTACAGTCGTTCTTGCATTCTATGCAGTGCTTGTTGTAGCACATTCTGTTCTTGTCGTTGAGAAAATAGCTGTATTCCTCTTTTTTCTTGTCGCTTAAAGTTGGGATAATATCACCACCTGTACCTTGAAATCAAATAGACGAATCCGGGAAGGAAATCGGGGATTTTCTGCGCTGTAAGCCGTCCAAAAACAAGGGGCAAGGTAACAACCCTACCCCCATATCAAACGCGCCTTATACGCGATTTTTATAACGTTCGACACTGTGATCTTGCACCGACATTTTCGGCAGCTATCCGGTGCTCGATCTTTGAGAGCATATCTGCGTATTCTTTGGCAAATGCAAGCTTCCCGGCATCGGTTCTGTAATTGAACTCCTCACACAAATGGTCAATATATTCCATATATTGCAGCGATTCCACAAAATGCGGGTCAAATCTATCGTGCGGGCTTTCGGGAGCATAATCCCTGCGCCACTGCCGCAGCAGAGAGAAATAGTCCGACAGTACATCATTGCACCTCCGGACTGTATTTTTCTCCTGTTCTCGCTTGATACGTTTTATAATGCTTGTTTTTGTCGGCTTGTACCGCTCCTGCCCGTCGTAGGCTATACCCAAGTCATTGGCAAGCTTCTCGGCAGCCTCTTTCGGTTTAAGGGAAAAGAGCTTTCCCACAAAGTCGATAGCGTCTCCGTCCTCGCCGCAGCCGAAACAGTGAAAGCGTTTATCCACCTTCATTGACGGATTTTTGTCATCGTGAAACGGACAGCACATCATACCTCCGTGCTTCACCTCAAATCCATACTGTTCGGCAGCTTGCCGGGCGGTCACATTCTCCTTGACAGCCTGAAACACATTCATAGGTCATATCACCTTGTCTTTCTTAGGCTGTTTATCGGGAGACAGACAGGATTTAGCCGCCTGCTGCGCCTGTATCTGCTTTATCCTGCCAAGAACGGACGGCTTTTTGTCAGAGAGAACTGTCTTTTTCGGAACGTCGGCAACGACCTTTTCAGTTTCTCCCGGCTGTGCCTGTTCCTGACCGCCGTGACCGTCGATATTCAGCAGACTGTCAAGTTCCGCGAGACGTTGCAGCTTTTCTTTCAGTTCTTCCTCTTTCGGGAAAGGCAGCCCTATCTGTGCTTTGGCATTTTCAAGCTGTTCTTTCAGGGTATCAAGCTGTTCAGTTGATTCCGCGATCTTTTTCTCCAAGCTGTCGATCATATTGTCAATTCGCTGAATATTGCCGGTTTCCGAGTCTCCGAGGAATGTGCCGAGAGTGCTTTCCCGCTTCAGCTCTATATGATACTGGCTTGAAAAGCTCTCAAAGGACAGCAGTATCTCAAACCCCTTATATGAACCCACATCTAACTTTTCGGTAGGTTTAACGGATTTGAGCGCCAGCAGCAGCGCCTTTCCTGCCTGTTCCTTGTCGGTGTACTCCTTGCCGGAGATCACCATAGCGGAAATGCCCTCGGCAGGCGGCACTATGCTCTTGACGTGTTCAAGGTCAGAGTTAAGAGCCTTGATACGCTGCTCCACATTCGCGATCTTTGCCGGAAAGTTCTTGCGCACATCATCTTCGAGAGCATACTGTTGTGCGGCATAGTTGGATTTCAGCAGTTTCAGCTTTGCGACTGTAACGTCCAAGTCCATTTTTTCCTTTATCAGAGGATTTCCGGCACAAAGCGCCTTGACCTCGGCATAAGAAAGAGTAGCCTCGTCCACGTCCTCACAGGAGCGCATCGGAGATTTTGAGGTCATTATCTGAGATATGAAACGCTGCTTATTTTCAATAGTCTGATAGAGATATGCGTCAAAAGTGGCTTCGGTAACGTATCTGAACACATCTACATCATCGAATTTGTTGCCTTGACGGATAATTCTGCCCTCTCGCTGTTCAAGGTCAGAGGGACGCCACGGACAATCAAGGTGGTGCAGTGCTACAAGTCTGTCCTGAATGTTTGTTCCCGCGCCGCACTTTGACGTCGAGCCGATAAGGATACGCACCTGTCCCTTGCGGAGCTTTGCAAAAAGCTCTTTTTTCTTGACCTCGGTGTCCGCTTCGTGAATAAAGGCGATCTCCTCTTTCGGCACTCCCCGCGCGATCAGTTTACTGCGTATATCATCATAAAGATTGAAAGAACCGTCGTTTTTCGGGGTAGAAAAGTCGCAGAAAATAAGCTGAGTTGCCTTTGTATCGCTGTTTTTGGTGTATATGTCGAATACATTGTTGATACAGGTGTTCACCTTTGAGTTAGGGTCATCGGGCAGCAGCGGATTCATAAGACGCTGGTCAAGACCTATCTTGCGTCCGTCGCTCGTCACCTTGAGCATATTATCGGTCGAGGGGTCAACTGAGCCATTGTGAATAGCATTTGCGCGTTCAGATAAATCAGCGACCATTTCTTTCTGAAACTCCGAGGGCTGCACCACAACATTGTGGAAATGGGCTTCCGGGACATCGAGATCAAGCATATCCGACGTCTTAATGTCAGCCGCTTCCTTGAAAACACTCATAAGCTCCGGCAGATTGAAGAATTTGGAAAACCTCGTCTTTGCCCTGTATCCCGTGCCTTCCGGCGCAAGCTCTATCGCCGTGACCTTTTCACCGAATGTTGCCGCCCAAGCGTCAAAGTTCTGCATATCCATTTCAGCGAGCTTTGCTGCCTGCAAATAGCGCATCATCGTGTACATCTCGGTCATCGAATTTGAAATTGGCGTGCCGGTTGCAAAAATACAGCCTTTACCGCCGGTGATCTCGTCAAGATATTGGCATTTCAGATACAAGTCTGATGATTTCTGAGCTTCCGTCTGCTGTATGCCGGCTACATTCGTCATTTTGGTGTACAGGAACAGGTTCTTGAAGCCGTGAGCTTCATCAACGAACATTCTGTCTATTCCGAGTTCCTCAAAGGTAACAACATCATCGCGCCGCGGGCTGTCCATCAGCTTTTTCAGCTTTGTTTCAAGGCTCTTTTTGGTGTATTCCAGTCTTTTGACAGAGAATTTCGCGTCCTGCGATTTACCGAGAGCCTTGATACCCTCGGCTATTTCGTCAATGCGTTCCTGCATCATTCGCTCCTGCCGTTCACGGGAGATCGGTATCTTTTCAAGCTGAGAATGACCGATAATAACAGCATCATAGTCACCCGTTGCGATTTTGGAACATAACTTTTTACGGTTCTTTGCTTCAAAATCCTTTTTAGTTGCAACAAGGATATTTGCGGCAGGATAAAGCCGCAGAAACTCCGACGCTGTTTGTTCTGTCAGGTGATTTGGTACAACAAAAAGTGACTTGCTGCATAAACCCAGCCTTTTGGCTTCCATTGCAGTCGCTACCATTTCAAAGGTCTTGCCGGCACCGACCTGATGTGCAAGCAGAGTGTTTCCACCGTAAAGGGCGTGAGCGATAGCGTTCAATTGGTGAGGACGCAGCTCGATCTCCGGCGATACTCCCGCAAGTGTAAGGTGTGAACCGTCGTATTCTCGCGGACGGGTGCTGTTGAACAGCCTGTTGTATTTCTCTACAAGCCTGTCACGCCTGTCGGGATCCCGGAATATCCAATCGCGGAAAGCCTCTTGTATAGCCGCCTGCTTCTCCTGCGCAAGTGTAGTTTCTTTCGGATTCAGCACTGATTTCATTTTTCCGTCTGCGTCCTCAACACGGTCATAGACCTTAACATCACGGAGATTGAGCGTATCTTCGATTATCTCATAGGCGTTCTTACGTCTTGTTCCGTACTGAAAAGTGACGTTCGGATTGTTCCAGTCGGAGTTTTTGTTATCAATATGCCACTCAGACGTAGGCTTGCAGAACTCCACCTCCAACGACCTATGAAGCATACGGGGCGTTTTCAGCAGTTCAAACATAAACTGCTGTATATCAGCGGTATCTATCCAAGTTGCGCCGAGCCGGACATCTATCTCGCTTGCGGTAAGCGGTTTTGGCATTGCACTTTGCAGAGCTTCAACATTGAAAGCATAAGCGTCACCGCTCAGATCAAGCGCCCTCTGAGCCATTTCGAGCTTTTCACGGATATTGCCGGAAAGGTATTCATCAGCCGTAACATATTTCGGAGCATTTTCATTTGCAATATGCGCCGGATTGAGGAATACAACGCCTTTCAGATCGGACGCTATCTGTTCCTCAGTTTTGCCTGTAAGCTGCATCATAAAAGGCATATCCACCATTGCTTTCTCTGCAATGGACACGGCGAGAGCCTCGGACGCAGTATCGACGCTCGTTATCTTAACTTTCGGCTTTATAGTGCGCTTTGTGAACATATCGGCTTTTCGTTCGAGCTTCCTGTTCTCGTCAAGCACTTCAAGAGAGCACAGCAGATAATAGGCGCTGTCCTCGGAAAAAGCCCTTGCGTTAGCGCTGTCGTTTATAAGACCAAACTTAGCGGTAAACTTGTCATAAAGCCTGTTAAGTTCAGCCTGTCCTGCGTGTATATCGCTGTCCGGGCGTTCTTCGACCTGATAATCAATAAGCCGCCTTACGCAGTCACGAAGCTCCACCATTGCCTTTATCCTGTCAGCAGTCGCTTTCGGAAAATCGTCTTTGAGGAACATACGGCTGTTTTCACGGAAATAAATGTCTCCGTCAATTACCGTATAGGAAAAGTTCTTGACGCTGATGTCAGCGGGAATACTCTTTAGCTCCTTTTCGCCGTCCTCGCGCTGCATCTTTACTTCGGGTATCTCTCCCTGAATGTTGGCAATAGCAGCCTTTAACTGCTCTTTCAGATCAGCACCCTCAATAGGAACACAAGCCGTTTCATCGGGATTACCGTATAAAGAAAACTCGACACCTTGTTTCATAGTGCCGAGTATCATTTCCGGGTGCTGTTCAAAGTATTTGTTGACAGGTACTCCGTCAGCAGTCTTGCCAAGCTCTACCCAATCGGGAACAATATCAAGCATTTTCTCACGCTTTTGCAGAAAGATAATATCAGACGTGACCTCTGTTCCGGCATTTGCGAGAAACGCATTGTTCGGTAAGCGGATAGCACCCACAAGCTCCGCTCTTTGAGCAAGATACTTACGGAATGACGGATTGAGCTTATCGAGAGTTCCTTTTGACGTTACGAAAGCCACAACACCGCCTGCGCGTACCTTATCGAGAGCCTTTGCGAAAAAGTGATCGTGTATGCTCAGGTGCAGCTTGTCATACCGCTTTTCGGCTAACTGATACGAGCCGAAAGGAACATTACCGACAGCCACATCAAAGTAGTTATCCGGGAATGACGTTGTTTCAAAGCCCTGCACACGAATGTCAGCAGTCTGATATAACTGTTTTGCTATGCGCCCGGAAACGCTGTCAAGTTCTACTCCGAAAAGTTTACTCTGCCGCATATCTTCCGGCATTGCGCCGAAGAAATTTCCGACACCCATTGCCGGTTCAAGCACGGTTCCGCCCTTGAAGCCGAGGTTTTGCAATCCTTCATATATGGCATTTATCACGACAGGTGAGGTGTAGTGCGCGTTCAGGGTAGTTCCCATAGCGCTTCTATACTCGTCATCGGTCAGCAGGCTTTTCAGCTCTGTAAATTCAGCAGACCACCCGCTGTTGTTCTCGTCGAACGCCTGCGGCAGACTGCCCCACCCGACATAACGCGAAAGTGTTTCCTGTTCTTCGGGAGTTGCATATCTGTGTTCGCTTTCAAGTGTTTTCAGCAGCTTTATAGCGTCCACATTCGCCTTGTACTTTGCCTTTGCGCCGCCCACACCGAGATCATCGTCAGTTATGACAAAATCGTGCTTTTCTCCGGTGAGTTCAGGTACCTCGCTTATATTCGGTATATGCTCAGGCGGCGTAAGGTCAATAACTATGCTGTTCAGCTTGACTTCATCAACATCGGAGACAGGTTCTTTCTGCTGTTCCGTTGCTTCCTCCACAAGTGCAAAGCCCTTTTCATACAGTTCATCTTCATATTCAAGACGAAAAACGGGGTAAATACTGCTGAGATCACGCAGCTCATATTTCATACCCCTGCCGACTGCACTTTCCTCGATATTCTCTATCTGAAAAGTACCGTCGTCAAACTCGATAACATCACCGACTTTGAGCTTGTATTCTTCATCATCGGAATAGTCAGGCTGAATATCGGGATTTTCAACTGTTTCAGCCTGTTCCGGAGCATTGCGCCCCATTCTCTCGGCTTTCTCTGTCAGATATTTCTCAACCAACGGCAGATAGCTTTCAAGAGTACCTGTTTCAAGCTGAGTAATGGGGTTAATGTCAATGGTGATCCCGTCAATGTCAAGAGGCTCATCGTGCAGGACGCTGAAAAGCTCATTTTCATCATAATCACCGCTTACCTCGACAACTACATCGATATCCGAGTTTTCCGTTTCCAGTCCGCGGCAGCGTGAGCCGATCAGCGCCACATCTACGACCTCTGCGTCCATTCCGCACTCGGCAAGCACCTGTTCGGCGTGAAAACGGACAATATCCTCAATATCGGCGGCTGTATCCACACTTTTCAGCGGGTGAAACATCTCGTCTGTCTTTGCCCGAAACTGCTCTACTACGGACAACTCCGGAGATCCGGCACTGTCATTTTCAGCAATATCAGTCACAGGCTCATTATCAACGGCAGTAGTATCGTCCGTGATCTCGCTTGTATCAGAGCTTTCCGGTGCTTCTTCGGTAACTGTCTCCGGTTCGGGAACAGGAAAACCGTGTTTTATAAGGAACTGCTTTGCTTTTTCAATATATTCCTTGTTATCCCAATCACCTATATTGAGAACGGTTTTTCTGCAATCGTCGGCTTGTTCTTCGATCTCCTTTTGCGTGATATACCGTCCCTGTGCGATAAGAGCGGCTATTCGGTCTGCTACCTCATTCCATTTCATTAAGACTTCGGAAGGACCGTTGTACCTCTCGCCGATAGCCAGCTTTATACCTTTGGAGTCGTGCCAAGTGCTGTACCCGATAACACTTGTTCCACCGTCACCGTATGCTTTTTTCAGATAATCGGCTCTTGACTTTTTATCATAGTTTTTTGAAAAGAAATCCTCAACATCAAACTTGCCGCCTCTGTACGGGTGACTATGGAGCAAAGCAAAATCCTTATCATCTTCGGTTATAAAGCGCTTCGAGGAAAAGCTGAAACCGGGAACTGCCGTGTATTCAGTGCGAGGGAGCTGTAACTCACTCACCCTGTCCATAACCTTTGCAGGACGATAGAATGGAAACCGCATTATATCAGGGTCTTGCCTGTATTTCTCAGCAAGATCATTCACGCCGTCAATATATTCCTGTAATTTCACGGGGTCTTTGAGAGCTTCCTTTATCCTCTTAACGGAGTCGGGAAAACCACCCTTGAACATTTCGTCCGGCATAAAGAACTGCGTTTTGTCAGCTATGTCTTGGTGCATATACCACAGTGTTTCAGCTGCACGATTTATCTCATAGGGCAATGCGGCATCTATATTCTCCTGCGTAGCATATCTGCCCTCGGCAAGCAGTTCACTTATTCGCTGCGCTGCCTGCTCCCAAGTCAAGGAAACGCTTTTAAAGTTCTTAGCACGGCTTCCGATACCGAGAGTTATGCCGTTTTCTTCAAATACAGCAGATACTTTTCCGGCACTCAGCCCGTCAGCACTCTCAAATTCATAACCACGGCAATTGTGATAATAATGCCTGCCGATGAACTCACGGCGCAGAAAATCAGCATTTTCGGCAATGTCGCTGTGCTTCTGAAACTGTCCGATGATACGGATAACGCTGTCCGGCTCGTTGCTGCCGGAGCGGAGCATATAGTCGATCATTTCCGGCGTTATGCTGCTCAGCTGCACACGCGCAGACGGTTCCTCGAAAGTGCTTGTATCATCATCAAAGAACGACATTTGCCCGTTATATGGCTGCACAGGAGCTTTCGCCGGTTCAGCATAACCGCCGGCTTCTTCGATCTCCGGCTCTATATCCGCATAATTCGGATTGTCAAGGAATGAATGCTCCTCGATAAGCCGTCCGATAGTTTCCTCAACAGCCTGCCAGCTTATCTTTTCGGGAGTTGCGGAAAGGTAAGACCCTTTCCATATCTCCAAGCCTTCGTCATACTTCTTGTAGCCGTATCTTTCCTTGTTGATTATCAGTTCGGAATAATCATCGTTGAAAGCATCTTTGAGGAAGTCTATACGCACGTCACTGTCGGGATTTTCAAGAAAGAACTCCAATGTCTCATACTTTGTGACGTGCATATAGTTGTATGATCTGAGGATATTGGCTATCTGCTCGTCCGACAAGGAGAAAGCGGCTGCTTTTGTTTCAGCGGGTGCTTCTACTTCTCTGACAGCTTCATCATCTATCGCTACAAGCTCGTCAAAATCAAGATTTCCGAGAAACGGGTACATATCCTCGATGCTATCGAACTTTGTTTCTTCAATAATCTTCCCGCCGTACATTTTTATAAAACTGTAATCGGCAAGATTTACAAAAGCAGAAATAGGCTCGTCCGTTATTTCATCGGTAGTAAAGGCAAGGTCAATGTGGCTCAGATCAATATATTCCGCTTTCGACCCGAATTCTCTTTCAGTGTACTCGTTAATAAGCTCTAATGCCTTATCAAGAGAAGAAGCAGCACCGGATTTCTCCGATACTGCTTCATTTTCGTTATTCAGCTGTATATCAGTTCGCTGAGTATCACTTCTTCCGCCTGCGCTTTCAGCGTGTTCATCAGACCTACCCACTTCATCTGATCTGTGGATTTCAGTTCTTCCGTCACTCCCGCCGACTTCGCCAGTCTCGGCATCATCTCGTTCAAACGGGAATTCGCTGTCTGGTCCGTCTCCGACAGGTGTGCGTTCAGTGTCCCTTTCAGGAGCATCGCCTGATATATCGGTTTCCGGTTCTTCTTCAGGAAGTCGAGCCGCATCAGACCGTATTTGCCTATCGGCTTCTGTTCCGGCAGCTCCCAATCCGGAAGATATGTCTCTGTTTTCGCGTCCAGACGGTACGTTATACCGTTCTCTGTCATTGTTTCCGGCAATGTCATTCTCATTGTTTCGCTCATTTTCCTTGCTCCTTTCGGCTTTTACGGTTCGTTCTATCGTGCGGAGTAACTGTTCAGACAAATCGCTTACGGCAGTTCCGAGAACGCTCATTGCTTCAATGCTGTTAAACTCATAGAGCTTTGAGAAATCGTCCTCGTCGATAATACTTTCAGCATCATAGCCGCACCTTTCAAGCACCGTGTATGCGATACTTGCTTCAAGCAGCCGCTCAAATTCAGTTGAAATATTCAGCTCATCGAGATCTTCGAGGAAAGTGTCCTGCACACTGCCGAGCAGCTCGCTCATATAGTTGTCGGAATAATCTCTTGCTGTCTGAGCCGACTTTTCGAGGATAGCACTCGCTGTATCATTTGCGCTTGAACCGAGCGAAGAAATGACCGCTTGTTCGTTCTTGTCGGTTATTTCCCAAAAGAACGGCTCCTTTGAGCGTTCGTCCCTTGCGCCCGTGTCGGCATAGTCGAATACATAACGGAGTTTCGCATATCCTTTATTCTCGGTCAGCAGGGCAATTCCTTTGCTTCCGCGCTTGATATACCTGTTCATCAGGTTTTCTTTAGACCAAGTATCAAATTCGGCACAAGCTACTGCATCGGGGCGTTGAGCGTGAATAAGAGCCTGATCTTTAAAGCTGTACTTGTACAAGCGGGAAGAAGTTTTCAGAAAGCTGCGGTATTCATCGGTGCTTTTCCACAGCCCTTCTATCTGCTTTTGCAGTATCTCCTGCGTCAGTTGGAGTTTTGTCTGCATAAGTTCCTCCTTTTACATAATAGCACTTTAAAGCCACAAAGTCAAGATGTTTTTATAAATTTGTATAAAAAAACACCGCTTTCCGGTGAAAACGGTGTTTTGATATGTATTGTTCTCTTACTTTTTCTTGCTCTTTTTAGCGGCTTTCGGCTTTGTATTCACCTTTTCTTTGAGCGGTGCGCCTGCCTTGAATTTTACCGACGTAGAAAGCCTTGATCTTGATTTTCTCGCCGCTCTGCGGATTTACACCTGTTCTTGCAGCTCTGTCAACAGTTTCAAAAGAGCCAAAACCGATAAGCTGAACCTTTTCTTTCTTCTGAAGCGTATCAGACACAACATTGACAAATGCCTTTAAGGTAGCCTCGGTGTCCTTTTTGGAAATGCCAGTTTCCTTTGCAATTGCTTCGACAAGTTCCGACTTATTCATAGAATTATCCTCCGTATAGATTTAGCGCAGAAAATTACTGCACTTTATTATATAAGATAACAATCCAAATGTCAAGCGTATATATATTTATGTTTTTCTGAAAATCTGATCGACCGTTACTATTCACAGTTATGGTAAATGAAAATTTATGTTTCTGTTTTTTCTTTTTGGGTGGTAGAAACTGTATACATGCTGTGCGCTATATTATCACTATACCATATTGAAGTGTGTTTGGCAATCAGAAAGTGCAGAAAAAGGTCTCGTGTTATTTAGCGATGCAAATGAATAATGTTCAATAATATTCATTATATATTCTGCCTTATTCATTGTAGCATACAAATCCAAGTCGCGCCAATGACAAGGGCTGACGTCTGCGCAAGCGCATCATTGACCCGCCTTGAATTTGTATGCTGTGAAGGCAATTAGGCAGAAATGAATAAATATGCACTTTCGCGCGTCTGGAAACTATGGAGACCTTTTTATGTATTTTTCATTTGCCCTAAACAATATTGAAGATAAAATTGCACTATTTTTTCCCATTATCATATTTATTTCTGCGTCACTTCCTTTTTCTGCTGTTACGCTCTTTTCAGATATGGACTTTTGGGAAACTAAAACTTCTGCTTGCCATGCAGTTCACCTCCTCCGTGAGTGCATATAAAACAGTTCCGAAAGACTGTAAATTCATATTTATTTAGTTATATAATCATAGAAATCTTGCATTTCTTTGCAGTATTCTTTTGGAGCATAGTAATTCCCATCTACCTCATTCTTTACTGCTCGAACTATGCACATTTTACAAATATTTCTTGCTTTGCATCCAGAACAGTTATGAATAACTCTTCCTTTTTCTCTAATGACTTGTTCCCTTATTAGTGAAAAAGCTTCTTGGGGAGAATGCTCTAACAAGAACAATGACCACGGATATCTTATGCATGGTCTTAGTTGATAATTCGAGTCTATTGAAATAGAAAAAGATCCAGAATTACAAGCAAAGCATTTCTTTACACCAGTGTTTTTTTTCATATCCATTATGCCAATGATTTCATTTGAATAAAGGTTTCGTTTTTCTTGATTTGATATGGCAAACTTTTTAAGACTTGTTCCATCAAGCGCATCATAGACTTCTGCCGAATAGTAAAAAGGAATTTTATGCGCTTGACACCAACTTCTTATTTCAGCAAAAAATGGGTATGTTACAGTATTTATAGTGCATTTCGCAACAACATTTATTCCGCCATCGATTAACCGCTTAACATTTTGATAAACGGAGCTATTGAAACTTGAATTGTAAAGAGATACCTCAACTCTGTAGGGTTTATATTGAGTTAACATTTTAAAGATATCATCATTCAATACAAAACAGTTTGTATACAGTTCAACGAATACACCTCGTCTTTTTAAATACATATATATATCCATAAACTCTGGATTAAGTGTGCATTCGCCGCCAGTCAATACAGTTAAAAATAATCCCTTTTCTATAAAATAATCAAAATATGGTCTAATGAGATTCAATTGGATATTATTATCAGATATATGGTTGTGTATATAGCAAAAGTCGCATGATAAATTACACAAACTTGTTATCTCGATTTTTAAATGAAGAGGTGAGTATTCAGTTCCATTACTTAGTAATTTTAAGACTTCAGTGGTTTTAGTAATGATAGGATTAAAAGAAACATTGGATTTTTTACTAACATAAAAATTTGACGCTGATTCTATATCAACCACCAAATCAATACCATTTATTGTCCTTTTGACAAGCTCCATAGGTTTCACCCTTTGTACAATATAAAAGAAGATGGCGATTATTTTAAAAACGCCATCAAGTTAACAACAAATCAGTTAGTAGTATCGCAACCAGTGAAGCTGTCGGTACACCCGCCAACATTTTCGACCTCAGCGGAAACAGTAATTTTTTCGAATCCTTCAAGAATAATGTTTTCCTTCATACTAACACTTCCTTTCTTAGTCATATTATAGCATATCAATGCATCAATGTCAATACATGAAAGAATTTTTTATCCCCCAAAAAATCAAGCCACCCAAGGATCAAAGCGGAGCTACCCGTCATCAGGAGGCGAGGTAATGAAAGGTGCAATATTGTGCTTGACAAATTTAAGCACCTCAAAAATACTGTCAGCGACAGCGTAATAAAGGAAATCAGCTACATCGAAAAGCCGTCTTGTTGCGGATATAATCTCTAACTGCAATATCTTGGTGTTATCTTTAGAGGCATCTCCGGTAAGTGTGGGTCGAAAAATCGCAGAATACAGCGTTTATGCCGCGAAAGCATCTTGACATGAGTTTCAAATGTGATAGGCTGGTAGCCCGGCAGCAGCCCTTTAGGGGTGCCTGCCGGTGCTGCCCGAC
>JAGAWN010000092.1 GCA_017941355.1 Ruminiclostridium sp.
CCGGCCTCTCACGCCGGCAACGTGGGTTCGATTCCCACACGAGTCACCAGCACTTTTTGTGTCCGCGCCAATAGCTCAGTTGGTTAGAGCTACCGGCTCATAACCGGTCGGTCCGGGGTTCGAGTCCCTGTTGGCGCACCATCTGCGCCTCTGTGCATTGTACCGGGGCGCATTGATGTTTAACCTTTAGGGGTGTGGTTCAATGGTAGAATAGGGGTCTCCAAAACCTTTGACGTGGGTTCAATTCCTACCACCCCTGCCACGGGCATTAGCCCGTTATGCCGCCCGTTACTATTCAGTAACGGGCGTTTTTTCTGCCTCGCTGTCCGGAGTTATCAAAAATCCAAAGCGTTCGTCAGAGACATGGGCATTTGCCCATTAGACTGTCTGTTACTTTCCAGTAACAGGCGATTATTCTGTATCCGTCAATTCTTGAAACCTGTTGCAAACCCCACATAGCATGATATAATAACGAAATACCGTCAAGGACTCTCTTTCCTCTGAGAACATTCAGCAGATACGCAATTTGGGTAATTCCTGACGGCATCGTGCCATCACCCTCTCTTGACTTGCGTGATCTCCCCGGCAGCGGGGAGGTGTCGAGCTTGCGAGACAGAGGGGCTGACCGATAGACCATCCAGCCTTCGTTCGGGTTTCTTGCCTGATGAAATTCTATCTTTCCAATCTGTCCACATTTAGAAAAAAATAGTTAATAAAAGACATTGTGACAAGATCATGATATTGTACTGAGATAGGAATGGGTTCTGTCTGTTGTACAAGAGGATAGAAATGGGCTGTTCCGCTTTCCGAGGCATTTGGCGGCTGATAAGTACACAGTAACGGAAACGGGGTTCGAACGGCTGATACACGAGCCGCACATTGATGAAATGTATCATTAGTCGAGACTGCAAAGTCTTCGGAGTTCAAGCCCTGCGAGTATCTCAAATGAAATTTTTAGCAGGCAGGGATCGGCACGGCGGCATAAACAGAACTGCTGCCGTGGAACGGGAATACCCCCGGATATGTCAGAATGGAGGCAATGCAATGACTAATTACAGGCTATGGAAAGCACTTGATGAAATTGCAGATCAAACAAACACTGATGTTTCAGAAAGAATGATGAAATTTGCAGAACTGTTAAAACAGGGATACGAGGAAGATCTCGGCGTTATGACATGGAGCATTTCCGCTGATCCACAGGGAAGTCATGCGTATCATGCATATATAGACACTGAGTTCGGAAGAGTTATGATGTGTTACACCAGTAAAGCCCATGCAATGAAAGAATGGAGACGACTGCCGTCTTCTGACCACAGAGCGGAAGGTTGTCTCGTCATTCCATTAAGAGATATTATAAATAATATGTTCAATAAGCAAGCTATTTTCGGCCTTGTTTTTAATTCCGATGATTATGAAAAATATGTTATGGTTCCTAAGGTGATGCTCGAATTCCTTATGCCCGGATCAAAGCCGAAACCCGACAATTTTAAAGAGCCTGATTAGAAACTGTTTTATTCATATTGGGGCGGTAGTTGCAACAGGTGTCAGGATCTGACGGGTACTTTGAAACCGTCGGTGCGCTCAGTTCTCTCCGTTCATATTGAGCGCTATGCTGAGGGAGTTGGGGATTCCTCGGGGACCCCTGACTGCGAAGATGCCGAAACTGTCGTTGAGTACCTTGAAAGTGAAGATGTCCGGTGAGTACCGCTTCTGTAATTCTATCCGCATAAGCTTTGTTATGGTCAGATCTTTTCCACGGTAATCGCATGGAATATCGGTCTCCGTCACTTTGCACCTGTACATCACAGCCGAAATGGGAGCGCCGATATACATATAGACCGTATCGCCCTTTCTGATGCCGGAGCCTTGTTTCCATTCGATCGTATCGGTGCTGTCGAAGGCATGGACTATATCGTAGTATTTCGGATTTGCGGGAATTATCCACTCTTTCGGCGGGCGGGACAGCTTTTTCTTCTGCGCTGAGGCGGTCGCGCTGAAGCCGGTATCTATCAGCGCGCATATCCGTTTGAGAGGTACTGTTCCGTCCAGCAGTACGGAGAGCCATTTTCCCCGGCTCATGTGGTACGCGGGGAAAAAGCCCTCTTCCCGGAGAAGCATATCGGTAAGCAGTGCGTCTCCTGTTTTTATGTTGATAATATCTGTGATACCGTCTCCGGAGATCCCAAGCTTTGCCCGTTCAACGTTCATTACCGCGCAGAACCATTTGTTGTTGTCGGAATGGCGGAATACGGCATATCCGGGGTATCTTGCCCAGAGATATTCCGGCTCTGTGCCGTACATTTCCTTTATGTAAGCGAAAACTTCATTTTTGAGTGTTTTTTTCATAGCATTTTCCTTTTTATGATACGGCGTAGAAAAGATGAAGATATATCAGATAAATCGTGCATGATTTCCCGGCATAAGCGCGAAGCGAAAAAACTTTGGAAAGGTTCCCCCAAAGCTCTCTCGCTTCTCATCTGAAATGTGCTGTCACACCCTTGCCTCAACTTACGGAGGGCTGATCCTGTATCAGCGTCTCCAAAGTTGAATACAGCGCGTTATTGTCTATCGGCTTGGTCAGATGTGCGTTCATACCTGCTTGCAGACTTCTCTGCACATCTTCATCAAAGGCGTTGGCGGTCAGTGCAATTATCGGCACAGTCTTAGCGTCCGGACGGTCGAGTTTCCGTATCTCTGCCGTTGCCTGCAATCCGTCCATTTCCGGCATTCTTACGTCCATGAGGACAGCGTCGTAGTACCCGATCCCGCTTGCGGCAAACTTATCGAGTATGAGCCTGCCGTTTACTTCGTGATCCACGATCATTCCGCGCTTTTTGAGTACCATTTTCATTATCTCGGCATTTATCTGCACATCTTCCGCAAGAAGTATATGTCTGCCGTTAAGATCTGCTTTGTGCTGCTCCCTCAGTTCGGCTATGTGCTTCTTTTTGCTTGCCGTGCGGAACTCATCAAGCACATTGTTTGCAAAGAGCGGCTTTGCGATAAAGCTGTCAACACCTGCTTCTGCCGCTTCGCCGATCACATCGTCCCACTTATAAGCCGTAATGATAATTATAGCGGACTCGTGACCGACTATCTCACGCAGCTTCTGTGTTGTCTCAACGCCGTCCATTCCGGGCATTTTCAGATCGACAAGTATCAGGTCGTAAAGCTCTTGCCTTGCGTGATGAACGCGTACAGCTTCTATTGCTTCCGCTCCCGAAAGGACGGTCTCGCAGGACATACCCGTCTTTTCTAGCACCAGCTTTGCGTGTTCGCAGGCTATGGGGTCATCGTCGATTATCAGGACTTTCATATCATACGGCTGTATCTCCGCACCATCTGTTTCGTCTGCCTTGTGCGCCGAGTCCATAAGCGTCACGGTGACAGTAAAGGTCGTACCCTTTCCCTTTTCGCTCTCGACCTCGATATTTCCGTTCATCATCTCTACGATATTCTTCGTGATAGCCATACCGAGTCCCGAACTTCCGTATTTGTTGGTAGCGGAGTTGTCCCCCTGACTGAACGTATCGAAGATATGCGGGAGGTATTCCTTGCTCATGCCTATGCCCGTATCGGCTATGATGAAGCGGAGTGTGGACTTTCCGCCGAATTTCGCAGTGCGCTGAACGGACAACTCGACGCTGCCGCCCTCGGGAGTAAACTTGACAGCGTTTCCGAGAATATTTATGAGAACCTGACGCAGCTTCATATTGTCGCCGATGTAGTAATCGTCTATCTCACTGTTTATGCGGCAGTTGTAGGTCTGCTTGTTCTCGGAGCATTGTGCGCTGAATATTGTGTTTATCTGTTCAAGAAGCTTCGAGAACGAGAAATCCTCGTTTTTAAGCATCATTCTGCCGCTCTCTATTCTCGACATATCGAGAATGTCGTTAATGAGACTTAGCAGGTGATTTGCCGAGCCGCCTATTTTTTCAAGGTACTCCCTTGTTTGTGCAGAAATATCGGGGTCGCTGAGTGCGATATTGTCAAGCCCTATGATAGCGTTCATAGGTGTTCTGATCTCATGGCTCATGCTCGACAGGAAAGCCGTCTTGGCTTTGCTCGCGTTTTCGGCTGCCGCGAGCGCGTCACTCAGCGCTTGATTCTTTTCAATGGAGTCTCTCATTTCGCTGTCTATGTCGGTAAAGCCTGCTCCGATAGCATGAACGATATGGTCATTCCTGTCCGCGCTGTGACGCACGCCCGCGATACGAAGCATCTCATAGCTTTCAATGCCGTTATGGACTGTAAGATAACGGTACGACAGAATAAGTTCATTTTCAAGCCGTTTTCTGATGTTTTCGGGATTTATGAAATCAAGAAATCCCTCGCGGTAGCTTTCTGCGACACGTTCATTTGCGTATCTCTCAAAACCTTCGCTGAACAGGAACCTGTCATTCACCTGCGGACCGTCCTCTTCGCTCACCGTTGAGCGGTAGCATATACATTCGTCTGTGTCGAGGTCAATGTAGTAAACGCTCTTGTAATCGGACGCGAGTGCGGTTATCATATAATCCTGCTGTGTACGATGTTTTTCCTCCGCGAGCAGCTTGTCCTGCAATTCAAGCCGCTGTTCAAGTTCCTGCTGCTTTATGCGGTTTTCGGCAGCCGCGGTCTCTTTTTCCAGAGTTAGCTTCGCGTTCGCCTTATTCTGACGAAAAATGACAATAAACACAACAAACAGAACAACTGCCGTCAAGCCTGTCTGCACGAGGCTTCTCACGATTATGCCGTCGGACACGGAGCTTATCTTCTCGCTTATAACGCTTTCGCGGATCAGATATGTAAGCATCCAGTCGGTGCCGGCGATCGGCTTGTATGAAAGAGTCTCTTTTATATCGTTGTATGTGAATGAAACGACATTTCCCGTGCCGTTCTCAAAGTCCTCCTTCACCTCTTCCACGGTATCTTCGTTCTCGAAAGAAGCGTGTTCAAGCGCTTCAAGCAGATTTGTCTCGTTCGCAAGACCGCCGAGTACCATATCTGTCAGCGCAGCTCCGTCCTTGGTGTAGATATTGCAGAAAGTAGTCCCGTTGTTGTCGGACTGTAGAGATACGCCCTCAAGCATATTGTTGATATCTATCTCCATAAAGCAGACAACGAGTGTTTTATCCCCGAATGCAGGCTCGTTCACCGGGATAGCGATGATGACCTTCTTCTGATCTCCTTCCGGATCTTTGAGAGTGATCGAAGGCTCGGAAAGCGAGTTATGATCGAAGTTATACAGGTCTATGTCGTTCATAGTGCCGAGAGAGGTGTATATAAGCCCGTCCGTATCCACAAAAGCGAACTTTTCGAGGGTATAGAGCTGCTTCATTCGCGCCTGATATGCCTGCAGATGCTCTGTATCGCTGAGGTCATCGGCGGTAAGAAGTCCCACGGCGGTCTGGATATTCTTGATATTGCGTTCAAGGGCAGAGGATACTACCTGTTCGCGTCTTCCCGCAAGTTCGTCGAGATAAAGCAGACTGACGGAATTGACGGCATTTTCTGTGTCCTGTTTTGCCTGTTGCCCCGACCAGAATGTGCCTACTATCAGTATCGCAGCGATTATCAGGCTGCCGATTATCGTAACGGATATTGATTTTATACTGCTGTTTATATTCATAGAATGCCCCTCCGGTGCCGTGCGGGCAAAAGGAAAACTATCTGCAAGATATATAGCCTGCACACATATAGGTTATATGTTATATGTGATTATACCACAGTTTAAAAGTCTTGTCAATGTCATGTTTCGGGCATTTACAAAACAGTACATCTGTGATAATCAGATCATCATAATATTCCGATATGCGAATTACTCTTTGAATGTCTGCACTGTGAAATGTATGTGATTTTTCAGGAAACCGGTTGACATATCGGGTCTGTAATGCTATAATTGATTTAGAACAATTTAATGAAGCTCAATCTATATACGGGAAATAATAATGAACACAGCGGTAAGGCGGCACCAAAAGGAGCGCATGATCCATAGACGTTGGCGCGGGTGCGCACGCTATTTACGCGGTATAGCCTTAAATAACGGTTATTATGTTCTTTCTCACCTCCGACGGCGTGGGAGAGAACAAAAGTCAAACCTCTATATTGCCTAAACCCGGGTAAATCGTTCATTGAGATATGACATTCTGTGAAAGGACTGATATTATGAGCATTTACGATCTTACGGTAAAGAACAACAAGGGTGAGGATATCCCCCTCGGCGATTACAGGGGCAAAGTCCTGCTTATAGTCAACACGGCGACGCGGTGCGGACTTACCCCA
The DNA here is from genome assembly GCA_017941355.1 of Ruminiclostridium sp. Lineage (GTDB taxonomy): Bacteria > Bacillota > Clostridia > Oscillospirales > Ruminococcaceae > Ruminiclostridium_E. The sequence continues at coordinate 6,265 of JAGAWN010000092.1, forward strand.
CAGTACGAGGGACTTGAAAAACTCTACGAAAAGTACAATGCAAGGGGATTTGAGATACTCGATTTCCCGTGCAATCAGTTCGCCTTTCAGGCTCCCGGAAGCGATGAGAAGATAGACAGCTTCTGCAAGCTCAAATACGATACGAAGTTCCCCCGGTTTGCAAAAATAAAGGTGAACGGAGCCGACGAAGCGCCGTTATATACATTTCTCAAAAGCCGGAAAGAGGGACGCATAAGGTGGAATTTCACCAAATTCCTGATAGGAGCGGACGGCGAAGTCAGGGAGCGTTTTGAGCCGTCGCAGACCCCGGATAAGTTGGAAAGCGCGATAGAGCGGGAACTGCAATAAAGCAGGGGAGGGCAGTAAAGCTATGAATTACAGTGAATTGATACAAAACCGCCGCAGTGTCCGTACATTTGACGGCAGAAGCATCGAAGCGGATGTATTGCGGGATATACTCGGATATGCGCAGAAAGCGGATAATCCCTACGGGCAGAACATTGAATGGAAAATACTGAGCGCCAAAAATGACGGTGTTTCAAGTGCTGTTATCGTCGGTACGGACACTTTTATTGCGGGCAAAATGAAGCGCACCAAACACGCTGAGGAAGCATTCGGCTACTCGTTTGAAAAAGTCGTGCTTTACGCGCAGTCTCTCGGTATCGGAACGACTTGGATCGCGGGAACTATGACCCGTCCTGCATTCGAGAAAGCGGTGCAGCTCGGCGGGGACGAAGTGCTGCCTTGCGTAAGCCCTCTCGGATATGCCGCAAAAAAGATGTCGGTGCGTGAAACGATGATGCGCGCAGGAATAAAAGCGGACACGAGGCTCGGCTTCTCTGAGCTGTTCTTTGACGGCTCGTTTGCAAAGCCGCTTGCACCGGAAAAAGCGGGGGAGATAAAACAGGCGCTTGAATTGGTACGTCTTTCTCCGTCAGCAGTGAACAAACAGCCGTGGCGCGCAGTTATAGACGGCGAGCGGGTGCATTTCTACGAGAAGCACAGCAAGGGATATGTTACTGACGGCTGGGATACACAGAAGATCGACATGGGCATAGCACTGTACCATTTCGTATGCGGTTTTGAGGAGACCGGCAAAAAACCGGCGGTCATTCTTGCCGAACCCGATATACCGCATGAAGATGATATGGAGTATATTGCCACCGTTGCTGTCAATTGAGCCGATATAGTCAGCGGTTTTAACCCTGTGATAACACTAAATTTATTCCCGAATACAGACAAACAAGCCCGTTTGCACGGGCTTGTTTGTTTATGTTCATTTTACTGCGTTTCTTTTCCGATGTCTCCTGTCAACGCCTTTAAGAACGGCTTTCAGGATCAGCGAGATCACCCACGCCAGAATAAAATAGATGATCGCGGTAGCTATCAGCGGGAAGAACGCTTCGTAGGTGCGGCTGCGGATAATGTCGCTCATTTTCGTGAGATCCTGTATCGCGATGTAGCCGACGATAGATGTGCTTTTAAGCAGCGAAACTATCTCGCCCCTGTAAACCGGCAGGAAACGTACTGCCGCCTGCGGGAAGATGAATTTGAAGAACGCCTGGTTTTCGCTGTAGCCGAGGGCAAGCGCAGCTTCACGCTGTCCGTCGTCTATGCTTTCAATGCCGGAACGCATTATCTCCGAGGCGTACGCGCCGAAGTTCAGCGTAAAGCCTATGACAGCCACCCATACGGCTTCAAGCCCGGATCTGCCGAGTACCACATAGTAGAGTATCATCAGCAGTACGACTATCGGCGTACCCTGCAGAAGCTTCACATAGATGTTGCTGATAATGACCGCAAGCCTGCTGCCTGTGCGCCGGAACATACAAACGAGGAACGCAAGCATCGAACCGAACAACGCCGAAAGCACGGTTATAATGCAGGTGGTGCCGATACCCTCAGCTATCAGCTTCCAGCGGCTTTCACGGATAAAGTTTTTCTCAAAGCTCGACGCGATACTGTCGAAGAATCCCGGCTCGCTGTCTGCCGCCGTATCTGCGGCAGTGCTTTCGAGATCGGACTTTCTTACCGCGAGAGAGATACCGCCGTAATATACCGGATCGGAAAAACGCACGCTTTCTTCTCTTTCCGGAGTCACTGTCACATTGTTTGCGCCCACATCGTATATACCCGACGCAATGCCCGCAAGACCGGAGCTTATGTTTGCCTGTTCATATTTGCAGTCATAGCCGTATTTCCGACAGAACATCGTCATAAGTTCGACCGCGTATCCTTTAAGCTCACCGTCCACTATCATAGCAGTAGGCACGTTCAGCGGATTGACGAAGACATTCAGAGTTCCGTTTTCACCCGTGATACCGGAACGGTCTATCTCCGCAGAGGCAGCGTCGCCGTCGTACCATTTTGCGCGCAGGCTTTCCATTGTTCCGTCGGCTTCCAACTCTGCTATCATCTCATTGAACTGCTTCTGAAGAAGCTCCGCCTTCTCGCCGTTCTTCTGGAAACAGAAGCTGTATTTATCCTCTTTAAGTATTTCGGGGAGATAGCTGAGTTCCGGATGATCTATTGCTGCCACCCGCAGGAGGGGTTCATCTTCTATGAAGCAGTCGATCTTATTCTTTGCCAGTGCCATAATAAGATCGCTGAATGAATCAAAGTAAAAATATTCGCTGTCCGGCAGAAACTCAAATGTAGGCTCCTCAAAGCTTGAACCGGTCAGAATACCGACTCTTTTTCCGATGTAATCCTTGTAGGACAAGCCGGCATTCTCCGTTCTCACCGCGAGACAGATATCCGCGGAGTAGAACGGCTCCGAAAAGTCAGCGGCTTCCTCCCGTTCGGGAGTCTTTGAAAACGGTGCGGCAAGCATATCGTATTTTCCGGCAGCAAGCCCCGTAAGCATACCGTTGATATCGGTATCCTCAAAACTCAGCTCATAACCGTATCTTTCGGCAAACCGATACATAAGGTCTGTGGTCATTCCGGAAAGTTCTCCGTTTGTGAACATCGTAAACGGCACAGCCTCGGAGTATGTTCCGACAGTTATCATACCGTTCTCACCCGTGAGTCCGGAACGGTCGATCACCTGAACGCTCGTGTCATCACCGAACCATATATCCTGTATTTTTGCGAGAGTGCCGTCCGATGTCATTTCCGCAAGCATTGCGTTGAACTGCTTCAGAAGCGTCTGTGACCTTTCTTCGGTCTTGCTGAACAAAAAGCTGTAGCTGTCAACCCCTACGGGATCGGCAAGATGGGAGATATCTCTGTTCTCTGCGTGAATTGCTTCCGCCGTGGGACCGTCCGCAAGATATCCGTCTATGCGTTTTTCGAGCAGCGCGGTGTTGAGATCGGAATATGTATTGAAATACAGGTATTCACTGTCCGGGAACTTTTCAAGGGTAGTCGGCTCGAAAGCGCTGCCGGTGAGGATACCGACGGGCTTTCCGTTGAAGTCTTTGTATGTGGGGGCTGTGACGTTCCTGTGCGCGGGAGCGGAGGTGTCCGTGGCTGCGATATCCGACGACCTGACCGCAAGCGCGATACCGCCGTCGTAGATAGCACCGGAGAAATCTATTGATTCCTTACGCTCTTCCGTCACGGCAAGCGAGGAAGCGCACATATCGTATTTTTCCGAAGCAAGACCGGGGACTCTCGCGGAAAAATCCACATCTTCAATGCTCGGCGTATAGCCGTATTTCCGGCAGAATTTTTCGACAAGTTCTATCGAATATCCCACGTTTTTATTGTCCTTGATATATGAGAAAGGCACGTCTGTGGAGGTGGTCACGACTTTCAGCGTACCGTTCTCACCCGTAAATCCGGTAAGATCCACGATCTTTTGGCTCTCGTCATTGCCGAACCATTTTTTCTGCATTTCTTCAAGTGTTCCGTCTGACGAAAACTCTGTGAGCATCTGATCGAATTTATCTCTGATATCGTCCGTCCGGGCGTTGTTTTTCGGGAATCCGAAAGCGTATTCGTCGCGGGTTATCAAGTCGTTCAGATAGCCGATCCCCGGCTGCTCGTTATTCATTATTCTGAGCGCCGGTTCATCACCGAGAAAACCGTCTATCTTGTTCTGTACAAGGGCGGTTCCTATATCGGAATAGCTGTTGAAATAAAGAAAGTCGCTTCCCGGAAAGTTTTCGAGAGAAGGAGCTTCAAAACTGGTGCCGGTAATTATTCCGATCCTGGTTCCGATGTAGTCCTCAACTGTGACCCTGCCGTCGCCGTTTTTGTCGCCGACAGCGGTGGCAGGCTGCTCATTTTTCGGGATCACCGCGGCAAGTATCCCGCCCACGATCATAAGCGCAATTACCGCGAAGATAATAATATCCACTCTTTTTGCGTTTTTCTGCATATTATGTATCTCCTTTTTTCAAGGTATAACGAAAGCAAATAAAAACAGCCGCGCAGTTCCGATTGCGCTGTACTTGAATTTGTCATGAGATCAAGGATATCAGAGGAACTCCGTAGCTGTATTCAGTATAGCAAAAAAACTGCGCGGTGTCAATAGAGAATATACGTTTTTACAAATTACCGTTTCGGCAAATATTCTTTATAAACGCGGTTTGTCTTTGTGTGCAGGCGCGTCGGCGCCGTCGATTCCGTATGTTACATTCTTCTTATCATTCATCTCTGCCCCGCTGCCGTTATTCTGTGCAGCCGCATAGTTCCGGTGCAGGCGCGTCGGCGCCACCGATTCCGTATGTTACATTCTTCTTATCATTCATCTCTGCCCCGCTGTCGTTATTCTGTGCAGCCGCATAGTTCCGGTGCAGGCGCGTCGGCGCCACCGATTCCGTATGTTACATTCTTCTTATCATTCATCTCTGCCCCGCAGTCGTTAGTTTTGTGCTGCCGCCTTCACAAATCCGTCAAACAGCGGATGAGGTGCATTCGGTCTCGACTTGAACTCCGGGTGGAACTGCACCGCCACAAAGAACGGGTGTTCCGGTATCTCCACTATCTCAACGAGCTTGCCGTCGGGAGACTGCCCGGTGAGGTGCATTCCCCGGCTCTCGAACTCGGCACGGAAGTCATTGTTGAACTCATAGCGGTGCCTGTGGCGCTCGTAGATAAGCTCGGAGTTGTAGCAGCTCCGCGCTTTGCTGTTTTCGGCAAGCCTGCACGGGTACTGCCCCAGCCGCATTGTTCCGCCCATTTCGACTCCCCTCTGGTCGGGCATTATGTCGATTACATTGTGCGCAGTTTCCGTAAATTCCGCGCTGTCAGCGTCTTTCCAGCCTATCACATTTCTTGCGAACTCAATGACCGCCATGTGCATTCCGAGACACAGACCGAGATAGGGAACTTTGTTCTCCCGCGCATACCGCACAGCTTCTATCTTGCCCTCGATACCGCGGTTGCCGAAGCCGCCGGGGACGATGATACCCGCGCAGTCGGACAGCAGCTCAACCGCCGTTTCAGCCGTCACTTCCTCGCTGTTTATCAGCTTTATGTCAGCCTTTGCGCCCTGCTCGAACGCGGCGTGACGCACGGCTTCCATTACCGAGATGTACGCGTCCGGGAGCGCGGCGTACTTCCCCACTATCGCTATTTTCAGCGGCATTTCCGCGTGCTCCTGACGATGCACCATAGCTTCCCACGCGCTCAGGTCGGGCTTGTCGTTCCGCAGTCCGAGATGTCTGCATACCGTGTCCGCAAGCCCCTCTTTTTCGAGCATCAGCGGGACTGCATACAGCGAGCTTGCTGTGCGGTTGATGATAACATCGTGTTCGCTGACGTTGCAGAAGTTCGCTATCTTCGCTTTAGCGTCCTCGGGTACG
>JAGAWN010000093.1 GCA_017941355.1 Ruminiclostridium sp.
ACCTGTGTATTTGTCCTTACCATTTATTATGACACTTGCTCTGCCGACGGAATTGCAGTTCTTGTATGTGACGGTGTAGTCCGTACCCTTGACAGCCCCCTTTACTGTTACGGACGGCTTTATCTCCTTGCCGGAGTAATACTTGTCCTTGATCTTTGATATGGAAAGTGCGGAAATATGCGTCGGGAGCGCACCCTTGACAGTAATATTCTCGCCCGGAGTCATATCGTCGGAAACAAGCAGATAGTCGGAGTTGACTTTATCCTGCTGATCGGTGCCTATACATTCCTCAAGCTTTATATCACTGAACCACGCCGTACCCCGGCTTGAACAGCCCGAATAACTGTTATAAAGCGACAGCCCGACTGTTGTCTGATCCTTCTCCGTGACAAATTCACAGCTTATTGTCTTCCACTTATTCGTCCTGACAAACTCCGAAAGCACACGCATATCCCACGGCTCGGTAAGCCCTATGGCTGCTCCGGATAATTCCTTATAATCCGCATCTTCAATAAGCTTATAGCCGGAATACTTCACGGCAGCCGAAAAGCGGTAATGGGTATCCGGCTTTACATCAAATGTACGGCTTAAATATGTGTTGTTGTAATCGATGTTTTTGATCACTATCGAATATGGGCTATCGCCATATACGTTCTTTGTATCCACAGTGTAGCTGCTGAAGTCCTGCCACCAATATTTCAGATACCACGCGCGGTCGTTTTCAGGCTTGAAAGTCTTTGTCGCAGACGCAGTAACACATAGCATCAAAGCAGATGATGTTATCATAACTGCGGTGGTTGCCATACCGCATAAGATCCGTTTAAGTGTATTTTTCATAAAATCCTCCCTTTCTCCTCATCACGGCTCGATACCAAGCATATCCAGCCACATTTCCATATCATACAGGCAGTATGTTCCACCCATATCAGTTACGGTGTACGCTGTGTAGTTCTGCTCATCGAAGTAAGTCTCTATGGGAATTGTCATATTTATGTCATCAGCAAACATAAAGAAATTCAGACGCTTTATGCCATTAAGTTCTGGCTCTTTTTCCGCAAAAGTACCAAGCACATTGTAACGGTAAGGTTCCTTGATCTTGAATTTGACCCATACCTGCTTTAACTTTTCATTCTGTTTAGTGCCGAATTCACCGATCTCTATCTCCGGTATCACGCCAAGTATAGCGTCATTGCTCATTACATTTGAATATCCGCTCTCATCTATATAGATAGTATCCCCGCAATACCCGTCCGCGACGATATCCAGCGACATTTCATAGGGATTGTCATCGGTGTTTATCCACTCGAACAACGACGAATCAGCGGGTATCACATAATGCGTGGTCGTATCGGGAGCAGTCTCATATATCTTTGCTTTTCCGAGATAGGCGCTGCCCTCGATCTTTGAAGATTTACCGGCTGCGCTATAATTTGTTTCACAGCTGTAATCAAGCTCATAGCTGCCGAAATAATATATCTCTACAACAGTATTTATAGATTTATTATTCTTTTTTGCATCGCTTACAAGATCTTTATAACTCTTGTCCAAGGCAAGGCTGTCAAAAACTGCCCTGATACCTTCTTTTATTACTGTTTCCTCTGCAAAAATATCGCTTGACCCACCGGATCTTTTGTAGGAAACCGAAATTATTTCGCAGTATTCAGTCTTGATATTGAGGTTTCCGTCGCTGTCAAACACACCTTTCAGTCCGGGATACATTTCATCAAGACTCTCTAACATATACTCACGGAATTCCTCATAAGTCATGTTCTCATATTCAGTATACGCGAATGTCGGAAGAATGCTCTCATAGTAGTCCCTTGAGAACATATGCTCTAAGACTACCGATTCCGGTAACATTAAGTTTGTTCCATCGGAGAATGTATATTTTCCGTTTTTATCAGCAGTCAATATTGCAGCGGTCTTCGGCAGGGTCTTAACAAGCTCATCTACAATATCTGCGGGCAGGCTGTCGATACTCACGTCGTACTTTTCCGAAGTGGTATTCCCGCCGAGATAGAGAGTGAACATATCCTTATCAATCTCCGGAGGAGGTTCTGGTGTATCGGTCGAAGTTGAATTGTCGGCAGTGATCTTGGAAGTTGTTTCCTCTGTAGTAGTCTGTAAAGTCGTCTCGCCGGTTGTTGTCGTTGCGATGACAGTCGTTTCCGTAGTCGTTTCTTCAGTCACTGCCGTTTCCGCAGTTACAGCTTTGGTAGTTTCTGCTTCGCTTGTGGTCGTTGTTGTAGTTTCCTCTGTTCCTGTGGCCGTGACCGAAGCTGTTGTTTCGGTAGTTTTCTCACTGTCAGCCGGGGTCTTGGCCTTCACGCAGCCCGATAAAACGAGAGCCGCAGCGATTGCCAGTGATGTTAATTTGTATATGTGTTTCATGACATTGCTTCCCCTCATTGTTTTGCGTTTTGTCCGTTGATCCTGTCATCATATATCACCCGGCTGCTGTCATATACCTTATTTCCGAAAATATAGACAACTTTCCGACTGTAAATCCGATTGGTTTGTCTTACTCCGCATAAAAACGGTGCATATCATCTACACGGTATATCTTTGTTATCGGCTCATATACGGCAGTTCCTCCGTCCCTGAGATCATTGCGGAACGGAAAAAGCGCGGCAATAAGCACGATTACTATGGTTAAAATGATAATTCGCTTTTTGGTTATACTCTTCATAAATACCAACTTATATGGTGATCCCTCACACTTTTCTTATAGACTCCGCAATTTTCATTCCAGTTTCATAATCAAATCCCGAGAACATAAGTTCAAAAATATAATCGCCGTTGTCCCAGACAAAGCAATGTGTTTCATTCTGTATCAAAAAATAAATGCCCTCATGACCGTTTATTGTGACATTGGTTACTGTGCTGCCTTCGGTGTTCATTGCCGTTGTAAGACCATGCTTTACTTTATATGAAAATTCTATTTCGATGCCTTCGTCCGCCCATTCTTCCCAGTAATGGAATTCATTGTCTGCGATCACCTCTTTGCTGAGACCGCTCAGATCATATCCTATCTCATATCGGTCAACGATCTTTTCCGGAGCGCCTTCGACCTCAACATGTGCTATTGAGTGATCCCAATACTGCTTTGCAGTTATGTCCCCGAAGCGGTGCGTGATGTAAACGCCTGCACCTGTAAGAAGCAGAATTGACAGCACTATCAGAACCGCCACCTGTATTTTCCTACGAAGATGCAGTTTCCGGAATGTGCCGGCTACACTTTCGTTCTGTGACTGTGACTTCTCGTACGCCTTTATGAGCAGCTTCTTTTCATGCTCATATTTCCGTGAAAACCTGTGCTCCGGCATATCCGGAACTATGTTCTCCTCTGCGGCAGCCTGCATTGCAAGCGCATTGTAAAAACTATCATATTTCATCGTCTTCACCATCCTTTAAGATGCCGTACAAAGCCTTTCTTGCCCTGAAAAGCCTCGACCTTACCGCGACCTCGCTTATGCCGAGCATCTGTGCTATAC
>JAGAWN010000008.1 GCA_017941355.1 Ruminiclostridium sp.
AAACCGTCAGGCGGTTCTGTTTGAGGAGTCTTGCAAGAAAGGTCAGATAACAGCAGCGGTGAAGTTTGAAGCATTCGCGGAGCAGTGGTTCGAGGAATATGCAAAGCATAATCTGCGCAAGACATCGTTCGAGCGTATGCGTCAGCTCACAAAAAGAGTGTATCCGGCGTTGGGGCATCTGAAGCTCGACAAGATAACAGCTCGTCACATTCAGCAGTTTGTCAATGATCTGAAAGACAACGGGAAGAATGAGCGCAACGGCAAGCCGCTGTCCCGCAAGACGATAGTTCATCATCTGAGCTTTATATCCGACGTGTTCGGCTATGCGGTGCGCATGGAAATGTTATGTGACAACCCTTGCCGGCGCGTGGTAATACCGAAGGGCGAAGCAAAGGAGAAAGAGATCTACACTCTCGAAGAAGTGGAAGCGATCTTCGCTGCACTTGAAAACGAGCCTTTGAAGTACAAGACCTTTATCATTCTTGCCGTGTATAGCGGCTTTCGTCGTGGTGAAATGCTCGGTCTCGAATGGAAGGATATCGACTGGGAGAATAGTGTTATCAGCGTGAAGCGCACCTCCAACTACACAGGAAAGGCGAACGGCATCTATACGGACACTACTAAGACGAAGAAGTCACAGCGTTCAATAAAGTTTCCGCCGATCGTAATGGAAATGCTCCGGCAGTTCAAAGCGGAGCAGGACAGCGACAGGGAACAGACAGGAGACAAGTGGGTGGACACAGACAGGCTGTTCGTCAAGTGGAATGGGCTCCCGATGCACAACAATACACCTTATTTCTGGTTTTCGGAGTTCTGCGAGAAACACGGCTTCCGTTTCTGCGACATCCATAGCTTGCGCCATTTGCATTGCTCGCTTCTTATCAACGCGGGCATTGATGTAGTCTCTGTTTCAGCGGATTTAGGGCATAGCGCGATTTCAACGACTTTGAACTGCTACAGTCATATGTTCCAAGAGGCAAAGGCTCGTAACTGCGATGCAATCACTGCAGCTCTCTCGTTCGGGAAGAAGGAAGAAAAGACAGACGAATCCGAGAAAAAGGCGTCATAAAATTAGCGATTTTTTAAAGAAAATTTTAAGCAAAAATACGATCTGCCACTTATTTTTCTGAAATAAGTGGCAGATAAGTGGTAACAACCAAAATCCGAAAAAAGCAAAACCCGCAAACACGCTCTACAAGCGCAATTGCAGGATAAGGTAATGGTGACCCGTACGGGAATTGAAAATCGAGCCACATTTATCGCGTTTTGTGTCAAACTGTTGTAAACCGCAGTATTAAGCGATTTCGCGGCATTGATTATTTAATAACTTTTGGCAATTTTTAGTAGATTTTTGTAGGTTTAGCGGACAAATAGCGGACAAGATTTTTGATATATCCTTGTACTTTTAAGTGAGTAGGTGTAATGCTTACTCACTTTTTACTTTGCCGCTTCTTATGTTGTCAACGAGAGCAACATAAAATACCTTTTCTGTTTCGGGAACTTTAAGCGTCTGCATAGCGGACTCTATGGATACTTTGAAGCTATCCATAATGCTTATAATATCATTGGCTTTTGTCATTCTCGCGCCGTCATTATACCATTTCTGCGTTAATTCACACATAAACTCACCCTCCTCATCGGATTTCAGCTTCTGAACTCTGTTTGAAAGCGCTCCTTGACTGTCATCGTCCGGATCGCAGCTTTTAAAATACTGCATAAGTGCAGCTATTGCCGAGCCGTCATTGACAGCCGCGTTTATATACACGGTATGGATACCGTCATCATAGGGCTGCCCGCCCAGCGTTTTAACGACCTCGTATGTAGTCTTACCGCTCTTCCATATATCTGTTTCACTGATGTAAAATATATAAACATCGGGCAACTCGCTGTATGTTTTGCCTTTTTGCAGGTACTCACTGTCAATCATTGAGCCATAAAACCGTGTCCGCCTTGCGTGGTCAACGGTATCCCTACGCTGTATCTCAATGGTTACGAGTTTGTTTTTGCTGTCAACGGCAGTGATCTCGGCAAGCACATCAAGTCGTGCATCGTGTGATGTGATCTTTGATATCGTGTATTGAGTTTTGACATCAATTACCACCAAATCGGGCTTTCCCATAAGTATTCTGATAACATACTCACAAGCGGCTAAATCTTCGAGCGCAACAGACATAAACACATCGCTCATAAGAGTAAAGCCTTTGGCTTCCTGCAAACGCTCTTCTTTTGAAGCTATAATGCCTAATTCTTTGTCCATTGGCAGCCACCTCGCTTTCGTCTATATTATTATACCACAGAACAAGGGGCAATGTCAATATTTCAGAGAAAATTGCACATATTCTCTCCAAAGGCATAACCGGAACGCGAAGCAGACTTCGAGCGCGGCTTCCGGCTCGGTGCTCTGATCGCGGCAGAGCTATCACAGCCTATCAAGTAATACCAAGCATACCCTATCCAATCCCCTTGACGCAAGTTGAGGGGATTTCCTTTTTATGTGGCGCGTAATAATGCGACAAAACAGACAACGCCCCGCACCGCGTAAAGCAGTACGGAGCGTCCCCTGCCCAACATTATGTTTTATCAGGTTTCAGAACCTTGTCGGCATAAGTCGGATTAAACATCGACGGGTTATACAGACCGCCGAGCAGCGACTTATAATTAAAGAAATATCTTGCATCCATCTTCTTTAATGATGTTACATTTCTCGACACCGCCGATGTTACAAAGTCACGAATCTTGTCCATAGTTTTACCCATATATGATGTTCCACGACCATCATCATAAAATTCGCTCCAGAAATTCTGTTCCGGCTCATCCTCCGGCTGATTATATCGTATCAGCCATTTCTTTTCGGGGTCATTCTTATTCTTGTTATAAAGAGAATATGCAAAATCTCCTGCCATCTTTACAGCCTTGACTGCATCGCCGCCATTTTTGGAATACTCGTCCATTGCCTTGTCAACAATTGAATAAATCGTTTCAAAGTCCATAGCGCCGTAGCGGTTACTGTTTTTGTCGCCTGCCATTTGATATTCCCACAGATTGTAGTCTTTAAGGCGTTTATCGCTGAACAGCTTATTTGACATATCAATGATATTCTTCACTTCATCACCGATATTCCAATTGTCCTTGATAGTAGCGCTTGCGACTTCTTTCATTGCAAGCGCAAGACCGACAGTTTCCTCGGTATATCTGCCGCCGGTATATCCTATGCCGCCGCCTTTGTTTAGGCTGTCGTTCATATCAGCGAACATTCCGAGTGCATTGAGTTCGTCCTGATTGTAAAGAGAACCGCCGCCTTTAGTGTCGGTATTCGGGTCATAGGCGTTACGAAGAGCATTTGTCATAAACTTCACATCACGCTCAAGCCACTTATCTTCACTTCCCGCAAGATGTGCATAATCGGCGTTTGCAGCTATGTATCTGCTATAGCTGTTTGCTTTACTGTCAACAAGAGCTGTCACAGAGTCAAATACTTTTTTGCTGTCTATCTGCACACCTTGTCTTGCGTAAGCAAATTCTATGTCCTGTGTAAAGCTGTTAGCATAATCGCTTATTGCAGCTCCGAACGTGCTGTTCAGATTTTCGATCTGTTTTGTCTGCTCATCACCTGTAAAATCGGTTTTTATACGACTTTCGAGACTTGCGTACATTGCAGCGGCATAGTCGGTAAACTTATCGAGATTTTCATAACCGGCAGGTGCAGTCAGACACCCTGCAACATAATCCCAATTTATATCCTTATCAAGCCCGTTGGTACGCACATATCCGAGAAAATCCGACTGCGACATTCCCACAACAGCACTATCTTTAACTGTAGCAAATTCGTTTGGCTTGGTTTTGGATATAAACTCACTTCGCTGCACAGATGACTGATCGACGGTATTATAATTTATGCCGACATTTGTTGCACCGCCGTTCGTTTTGAAAGTCACCTGATGATGAATGAATTGTCCGGTAGAATTCTGCCAGTTTTCCAAAAAAGCGGATTCTGCTGTTGCGGTATTAAGAAATTCGTGTTCAAATGACGGAGACTGCCCTTCGGGGAGCAAGCTTATTGCCGGTAAGCACTGCCTATCTCCATTGAAAAACAGAGTTTCCTTGCGAAGCCCGTCAGCGCTCTCATTCACGACCTGTATCGGCTTGTCAAGATCGTGGAGCAGCTTTGCAAGCTCCTGCGCTTCTTTAGGGTCTTTGATCTCATTACGGAACTTGTTCTGTCCGATCTGAGTAATGTTGAATTCCCTTCCGTTGATAACATACATTGTTTTTGTCCTCCTTGATGTTTATTTTGTGCGGTTTCCCGCATATTTCCGCATTAACCTACAGACATACCTTGTTTTGTCAATTCGGCTTTTACTCCGATATTATATTGGCTGATACCTCTGAATCAATATCCCTTGCCATATTCAACACCTCTTCCAATGAAAGATCAGCGCACAATTCCAGAATATAATCTTTGCTGTCCCATATTACCAAAGCCCCTACTTTGCCTTTGGTGTTAAAATCAATATATATAGCATCGTGCCAATTGACTTTAGTTTCGACAATTTCATAACCTTCCGTATTTAATGCAATATTAAACTCACTTTTTACAAATTGCCTAATTATGATTTTTTCACCCGCATTATTTTTATATACTTTCTCAGCCACAGAGTACCCCTTATTTGTATCACATAACTTATATTCCTCCGGCAAAACAGACAGTTCATATACTTTCTCGATACTTGTTGGACATCCCTCTGTATTTACAGCAAACAAATTTGTATGGTCATGATAAACTTTTCCTTTAAATCCGTCCGAGAAATACATAAAAACAAATCCGGTAAGCACGAGCACACACGCAAGTATTATCGCAAGCCACAGATATTTCAGCTTTGTATGTACTCTCGGCGGCGTGTACGATAATTCCGTATGGTTCTTCTGCGAACGTCTGTATGCCTTTATCAGCGCCCGCTTCCTGCGCTTGTATCCTGCCGAAAACCTATGCTTCGGCATATCGCACACGGCACTTACCGTTGCAGCCGCTTCTGCCGCCAGCGCATTGTAAAATACATCTTCTATCATAATTTATCTCCCTTCATTGACTCATACAGTTTATTTATAGCCCGCTCGATACGCTTCTGTACGGCTTTTGTCTGAATACCCAGCAGCGCGGCAATATCCTCGGCGGACATATCGTGAAAATACCTCATAACAAGCACACCGCGAAGCGTGTCAGGCAAGTCACCGATAGCGGAATGAAGCGTGGTTTGATCGAATTTCTCAAATACCGCGCGTTCAACGATACTTATGCCGCCTATGCCGTCTCCGTCCGAAACATCGGTGTTGATAAGCTCCTGCTTTTGCAGCCGCCGATACCTGTCGATAGCGATATTCTTTGCAACTATTACAGCGAAGCTGTTCAGCTTGTTCCGATTTATCGCTTCAACCTTTTTAATGTTTGTGATGATACGGACGAAAGTGTCGTGAACTGCGTCCTCCGCGTCCTGCTTATCGTGCAGTATCGAAAACGCCGCATTGTACATCATCTGCTCACAGCCGCGGTATAATTGCTCAACAAGGTCGCGCTGATCATCGGTTTCCACCATTGACATATACACAGACAGCATTCGTATCTCCCCCCCATTTCGGAACTCTCTACTTATATAACGAACGAAATCACAAAAAGCGACATCAATTTTGCAACTTTTTTCGATTTTTGAGAAAATTTGTTGAATGTGTACAAGTATTATAGCACAGATATGTATAATTTGCAAATAAAAAAGGCGCTTCTTACACGCCCTATTTCATAACAATATTAGAACACATCTTATCAATAATAGACTGTTCATATCTGAAAAATTCCCCGATTTTCTTCCCGGATTCGTCCATTATCATCAAAGACACAGACGGCACCAAGCCCAATGACCGGAGCAACACTCGCGTGACAGCGTGACAAACGTGACAGCACCACTCAATCCCGCTCTACGAAAGGTTTTCCGCTGTCACATTCACCCGTGACAGCAGTGTGACAGCCGTGACACACTACGACCACCGAGAAACCACACCCACCGGACACATCACAGACCGTTATCTCCTGCTAACTCCTTGCTGAACAACTATCTTCTCCTATGAAAGCACTCTCGCCTTTGTTACTTTCTGCGAAAGTAACGCAAAGGTACTTTTGACAGTGCGGCAAGCCTTCTATCAAAAGTACCCTTGCGCCAGCCATTCCCTCTGGACTCCCTTTAATGCCGCCTTTAATAACTTGGGCGGCAAGAGCGGCTAACGCCGAACAAGGACAACAGGAGCTGTCACATTACTGTCACGGGCGAACGTGACAGCGTAAACCCACACAGCGAACGGGATTGAGAGCAACTGTCACGTTTGTCACGCTTGTCACTTGGTCGATACTTGTATGCGCGCCTTTGGTATCGACCTGCACCGCCTCGTGCGGTGGCACTCAATCCCTGAGTGAATACATAGCGGCGGTGGTTATATTCACCATTTTCTTCTCGCGCTCTTTGTCAAACCTGCATAAAATATCGAGTGCGTCATTAACATCTATCTTATCCCGCCCAATGTCGCGCGTCAGCCTTTCGCGCTTGCTGCGTATCTCTTCCTTGAAGCCGATAAACGAAGCGTGTATCCTTGCGTACTTCTCGCTGTCAGCACCAAAAGCGTCCTTCACCTTCTTGTCGTGGTTTTTCATATTGCTGATCGAGCGCTTGACCTCGCGTTTGAGCGGGTCGCTCTCGTCATTGGTGCGCGCTTTCTGAATGTTGTCATTCCGTGCCTGCTTGCTGCAATCGGTTGAACAATACTTGACCTTGCTGTTAGTCGGTGCAAACATCTTTCCGCATACCTCGCAGCGCTTTATCTTAATGTCGTGCTTCTCGCAGCCGCGGTGCAGATCGCAGATGAAGAAGTCAAGCGTATCGGCGCAGACCGTGTACTGCTTATCCCCGCAGATTACCGCCGTAGCGGTGCTGTCGGGGTTATTCAGCGTTCCCTCAATGGACACGAACGGCGCTGTCAGACGGGTAAAGGTATTCATAAGCTCAGACTGCCACTTCTTCCTCTTCTTCTCAATGTTCATTGGCAGCGTCAGACCGTTTATGAATGTGGCGAGCGACTGCTTACCGCTCCCGAAGTCGGTCTCCGCGTTCCCAAAATCGTCAAATAACCGCGCAATGATGTACTTCAAACAGATGTTGTCGTTCATTGACAGCGCTTCCAGCGGCTCCATAGCAGCCTTGCGTTCACCCTTGCTGCTTGTCAGCACCTTGCACAAGTTCTCAACTCCGGTTTTCAGCGCGTCAT
>JAGAWN010000094.1 GCA_017941355.1 Ruminiclostridium sp.
CGGTAAAGCAGTGAACGGCATTGTTCCTATGGATAAGTCTATAGTGCTCGACGATGTTACCGTGCATTTCACGGGCTATGAGTTTGATTCCGAGGTAGTGACGTTCTACTATGATATAATAGGAACGACCCGTATGGACATAAGACCCATGGGTATAAACGGAGCCGTATTCAACGGTACAGCAGGAACTGAGGACAAGGAAAACAACATGGTCAAGGACATTCACGGGACAGTCGCGCTGTACGAGCCCGCCGAGACCGCGCGCATTTCGTTCGGAAAAGACCTTACCGATCTGACCGACAAGTCCTACACGACGGATAATGAAGCCTTCGCGGTAACGGTACACTTTGACCCCGAGAGCGTGTTAAAGCTCGACAGAGAGGATGTTTACGCACGTTTTAATGAAGATTTCCCCGACTATGCGCTATGGATGACAAAACTACTTGTCACGCCCACTCACATAACGGAACGCCTGATATAGGAAAACGGAGATCAATCAAAGGCTTTTGATTATTTCGGTAATGAAAATATGAGGGTGATGATGAATGACGGAGAGATCAAGGAAACTCATAGATTCAGTATCATAACTGCGGACGACGGTTCGAATATTGTATGGCTGACATATTATTTCGATAAGCCGATAGATACTGCGAAGGTCTCGGAGGTCTATTTCGACGAGTACAGACTGTACGGCGAGGAAATACCGAAGCTCAGCGCCGGCGACAGCTTCAAACTCGATGACGGTGCGACCGCACACATCGACTATATGCACTACGACGGATTTATATTCAAAACACAGATAACCGTCCATTCCGATGACCCCGATTACAGTACGAACAAAATGAAAGCAAAAATGTCGGCGGATCCCGACGATCACGTTTTCCTCATCACTGGTGTCGAGCTTGTCGGAGAAACGGGTGTTGCTTTCTCGACCGAGTCCGATGATAAAGGCTGCGATGTAGGCTATACCTATTTCACAGTGCTTCCCGAAAACGGACAGTTCCATACAGGAAGAATATGGGACGATTCCTCTGATACAAACCGCACCGTGGGATATATAGAGTACGGTGGGATTGTGGATAATAATACAGGATATACCCGCACGTTCCATACCGAAAGCGAGGAATACGGCACGCGCGATATAATTATATCGCCGTATGGCTTCAAAATGGAACAGTCGGGAAGCGACTATTATCTCAAATCTCTGCATAATCAGCTTATTGTGGTCAGAAAGGACGGAACGGTATGGTACAGCGGCTATGACGCTGCTGGAGATGACAGCAGCGTCGATGACCGGCAGATGTTATTTGGTGCATTCGACGAGCCTGTTGACTTTAACGATGTATATTCTCTTACATTCTGCGGCGAGACGTTCGTACTCGATGATGTTGCGGAAGCCCCTGAAACAACAGAATAACGCCACATAAAACAAACCGGCTGAGCATTGATACTCAGCCGGTCACTTTGTTATTCGGTTGTTATTACTTCAAGCATAAGCTGAGCCCCAAGTCGGAATCCTCGTGCAAAGTCCGCTTCACATTCAAGCTGGGCTTCAACATGAAGTGCATCGGAGTAGGTGTCGAGCAGTTCCTTACATTTTGGGAACTGCTCAATCTTCTTTGCCTCTGTATCGCAGATGATCGCTCTATTTTCGATACATCGCTTGGTCTGTGGTGCTGGTTTCTCGCTCGGGCAGAGTTCGCCATAGTAGAGCTTGCTTATAATAGTATCCATAGATGTTTTCCTCCGTTATCGTAAGGTTGGTGCTTATGATAACAATAGTGCTGTGACCTGCCTGTTTAATTAACTTTGGAAAACTTCTTTGGTACGCCCCCGCTTGAACTCACGGGGTTTTGTTTATCCGGCATTCTCTGTGTTTTCTTCTGCACTTTCCGTTTCCGGAGGATCACCTGTCTCCTGCCCGGAACGGTTCCTCGCGTTGATGATAAGTTCGTATCTGTCCGACTCGGCTTCCGTCATGAGCCAGTTCCGTATCGTCTGCTCCCTGTCCGGTTCGAGCGGGTATTCCGTCTCCGCGGCAAGCACCACATAATAATCACCGCCGGAGGACATATAACCGCAGGCGCAGTTTTCAAGTTCCGTGAATATCTCCGAGGCTTTCTTCGCAACTCCGGTAAAGTCGTTCACGTTCTTAACGTCCTGCCGCATCTTTTCAAGCTCGGTGCGAAGCTCCGCGTAATCCGCGTCTTTCTGAGATATCTGCGCGTTCAGTTCGTTTATCTTGCTCTCCTGAACCGCGATAGTAATACGCTCGGTGTCATCGGTCTGCGTGAAATCCGGGATCATGTTCTGAGTCACACGGAGAGTGTAATCCGACAATCCGTAGTTTGCCAGCTGCCCTTGCAGTACGCTTATCGTTTCATCGGGAAGATGCTCGCCGATAACGGACACGTTTATTATTTTCGATTCGCTGTCTGTGCTTGTCTGTACTACCTGCGAATCCGAAAAACGGAATTCGTTTGCAATATAGCTGTCAATGCTCGTGTTGATGACCGAGCTGAAAACCGTATTTGCACCGATATAAACGCTCGGTACTATTGCTATCACCGTTATCACGCCTACCCAGATATTTACATATTTCTGACGCTCAGGCGAAAGCTTGCGGACGTGCGGCACCCGCATAAGCACCGTTACCAGCGCACACGACAGCGCAATAAACAGAGTATTGATAAGAAACAAATACCCCGCGCCGAGTATGAAGCGTATATCGAGCCGTGCGATACCGTACCCAACCGTACACAGCGGCGGCATAAGCGCAGTCGCTATCGCAACTCCGGGAACCACGTTTCCCTTCACCTTACGGGTATTGCCTATCATTCCGGCAATGCCGCCGAACAGCGCGATAAGCACGTCCCATATCGTAGGGCTTGTCCTTGCTATCATTTCCGACGTAGGCTCTGACAGCGGCGAGATCATAAAGTATATCGTCGATGTTATCAGACTTATTGCAACCTGCGTAGCAAATCGCACCGCTGCTTTTTCAAGGAGCTGCAGATCACGAACCGCGAGCGAATACCCCATTGACATGATACCGCTCATCAGCGGCGAAACCAGCATTGCTCCGATTATGACCGCGGTGGAGTTCACGTTCAGACCGATAGAAGCTATGAATATCGCCAGCATCAGTATCCACATATTCGAGCCGTGGATCTCCGTGTTCTCGTCCATCATGCGGCTTATCTCGTCGTAGCTCATCATGTCGCCGCGCATATCCAGCAGCTTTTTCGCGTACCGTCTGAACCCGCTTATCTTCTTAACTTCCTTGCGGACTTCCTCACTCCGCATGAGTTCCTCCCGTATCTCAGAGCGAAGTTCTTCCCGCTGCCCGCGGTGCTTTTCTATTTCCTCTCTGATCTCCTGCTTTTTGCTGTTCACTTTCTCACTGCTCATTACTTTGTACCGAAAATCCTGTCTCCCGCGTCTCCGAGTCCGGGAACTATATACGCGTTTTCGTTGAGTCCCTCGTCAAGTGTTCCGACATATATATCAATGTCAGGGTGGGCGTTCTCAAGAGTTCTCAGACCCTCAGGCGCCGCGATTATGCACATGAACTTTATCTTTTTGCAGCCCTGTTTTTTGATGAAGTCCACCGCGTGTACCGCCGAACCTCCTGTTGCAAGCATAGGATCGGGCAGTATTACTGTCCTCTCGTCGATGTGCTGCGGAAGATTCACATAATACTCGCGGGGCTTGTGTGTAACCTCGTCACGGGCAAGTCCTATGTGTCCCACCTTCGCGGAGGGCATTACCGCCAAAAGTCCGTTCACCATTCCGAGCCCCGCCCGGAGTATCGGGACAACGGCAGGCTTCCTGCCGCACAGCATCGGGACGTTTGCTTCTCCTACCGGTGTTTTTATACTTACATTTTCAGTCGGGAGATCCCGGAATACCTCGTATGCCATAAGCATACCTATTTCCTCAACGATGAGTCTGAAATCCCTTGTACCTGTCTGTTCGCTGCGCAAAAGCGATATTTTGTGATTTATCAGCGGGTGATCGAGTATTGTTGTTCTGCTCATTTTATTTCTCCAACATTTTTCAAATATTTTACCACAAATAGCAGATAATGTCAATAATAAATGTGTCCTCAATAACTGCCTTTTGGCAGTTATTGCCTGAAAGTCTGTAAAACAGACTTTCAGATGTTGTTCCAATGCACCTGCGGCGCATTGGAACAACGGACACATTCCTTGATGTCAAGCTCATTTCGTCC
>JAGAWN010000095.1 GCA_017941355.1 Ruminiclostridium sp.
CAAGGGCAACCCGAATACCGGTGTTGAGGACGTTGCGGCTGTTGCAGGTCTTGCGCTCGTAGCAGCAGGCGCTGTTGTGATCGCTAAGAAGAGAAAGTAAGCGCTTTCGATCCCTCTCCGTATGGGGAGGGATTTTTTTGCATAAGAAAAAACTCTCCCGCTTTCTCGAAGGTTTCTTTTTATACGCACATCGTGCGCGTCTTTGGAAACCTTCTGTACGACGTCCTGTCGTCAGGGAGAGTTTCTTTTGATATCAATTACCGGTCAATATCCACCGTTCTGATTTTCGTATCGGTTACAATATACAGTTTATCACCGCGTATTACCGGACAAAGCACCGAGGATTTCTCGTCATAGGTAATGCTTTCAGCCGCCTGTTCAAAGTTCGAGCCGTCGAATTTTAACACGACAACGCGCTCGACTTCCGAATACCCGTCGAAATACACGGTTGGTACCGCAAAGAGCGTTCCGCTTTCATCGGAAGCAATCAGTTCCGGGGCAGACTCGGCAGGACTGCTGAGATACCGCAGATTCTCGCGGGGGGTGTCCTTGTCAAGTTCAATGATCGAATACGCAGTCTCATGCAGTGTACCGTCGTAGGTGTAAAGCGACAGCCGAAGTCCCGCGCGCGCGCCGTCCGGAGTAGGCTCTGCTTTCAGTCCGACAAGATGACCGCCGGCGCTGATAAGCTTGTCTGTGTAGATGTCGGACGCGGAAATGGAGGCATTGGCAGCCTCGCTGCCGCTCATGTCAAACCCGTACAGCATCTTCTGACCGTTGTCCTGCCCGGTAACAACGTAGGCAATACCGCCGTCCGACCATGCAACCGAACGCGGGATAACATCGGGGACGGTTATCAGCTTACCGCCTTTGTATGCTGTGATCCCGCTGCCGTTCCCGCCGATCATTCCGCCGCTGCCGATGCAGTCCGCGCTGAACGCGTCACCGGAATAACGGGTAATACTCTGCAATTCCAGTCCGTCGGATATTTCTGCGGCATACGTTGATTCGCCGTCTGCCGCCGCCAGTGTCATGCCGTCACTGCGGAACTGCACCGCTGTACCGGCACTTTCGGCATAACCGCCGAGAACGGCAAGAGTGCTGTCGGTTCCCACGGAATACAGTATATGCACCGCATTGTGACCGGCACCGTCAATTGCGAAGATCTCCTCCGCGGGTATTTCGCGCAATTCGCCGTTTGCTGTGTAATAAGGGTGTCCGGCAGCGTACCCGTCGGTCTTATCCGGAGTGAAGGAAGAAGCAACGAACAGCTTTCCGCCGCAGATCCCGGCTCCTGCGTATGCGCCGCCGAGCGAGTATTCGCCCGTTTTCGACATATTCCCGTCATAAACGTTTATCACTGTCTCGGCTCCGCTTTCCCCGACCACATACAAGCTGCCGTCAAGTACGGTCATCGCCCGAAGTCCCGAGACATCAACACTCGCCTCCGTATATTCCGGAGAATCTTCAGCCGGTTCGGCTCCTACGTCGTCATCGCTTTCCCCGGCAGCATCTTCCGCAGCATCTGTTTCGCCTGAAAGACTGAACGATCGGATAACCGAAGCGCTTTCGGAATAAACAAATACGTTGTTCTCGGAGAATACCGCGTCAGCAGCGGAAAACTCTGTGATGATATCGACCGGGTACGGTTCTGCGGAAGCCCTGAGATATCCGATACTTCCGGAAGTCTGCTCACCGCGGGAACTTCCCGCATAAACGTCAGCCGTCATGTCCGCATAAGAGGTAAGCTTTGAAAAAGTAACCGCCGTATCATCAGCCGTCACAGGTTCAGACGCCGGGTCCGACTGTACAGGTTCGCCGGTAACCTCTTCCGTGACGGAAGTCTCTGCGGTATCGGTGGCAGGGGTTTTATCTGCCGGGGTTAACATCTTCATACCCACACTGCCTGCTGTCAGCAATGCCGCAAAAACAGCGCAGGCGATGATTTTCCCGCGGTTCACGCCCTCATAGAACTCGTCATCGTCAACGAAATACTCATTGCCCTTATAGCGTTTTCGCTCGGGCTGTTCATCGAAAGCTCCGTCATCGTAAGAGTTCTCCTGTCTGCCTGTGCTTTCAAGCGAAACGGACTCCGGATACAGCGTAACGCCTTCTTCGTCATGGGATACGGCGGCAGCTGCGGCATCGGTTACATCGTCCTCGTCAGCGCCGCCTTCTCCAAAAGGGAACCGTTCCGG
>JAGAWN010000096.1 GCA_017941355.1 Ruminiclostridium sp.
GCCGACTTTTCACCGTGCATTATGACATCATCTTTTATGTTATCAGAACAGCTTGTTATAGAGATAGCCGTTCAGTGACGCTGTTTGCGTTGTTGCCGCAGTTGTGGCGCTTGTCTTGGCGTAGGTCTTATCCTGTTCAAGATACGCGGCGCTCTTGGCGAACGCGGAGACTGCGCTTGCCTGTGTTGACATGAAGCTCGCGTAGGAGTTTTTCTTGCCGAAGACTGCGTCAAGCTCGTCTTCGCTCGCACTCTTGAATGTATCTTTGTCAACGGAGAGCTTACCGTCGCTGCCTATGCTTATGCCGACTTTGGACAGCTTACCGCTGTACGCTGTAGTCATATTTGCAATAAACTCAGATTTTCCGGAAACTGTAGAATTGCCGGAGCTGCGTGTTGCAGAATAAAGCTGGTTATAGCTGTCAACAAAGGACTGTGCAGCCTCGAAAGCCTTGTCCATATCCACTTCTCCGGTCTTGCTGTCAGTCTTGAAAGCGGCTTCAAGCTTTGACGCGGACGATGTGACATTATCAGCATAGGTTCCAAGCTTGTCGTTTTTAGCGGCAGAATACGCCGTAGATTTCTTGGTGTCCTTCTTTTCAAACTTGTCCGCCGCTTCGCTCGCTTTCTCGGAGGCGTTAGCCTTCTGCATTACGAAATAGTGCTTGTAAAGCGGTCTTGCGGTCTGAAAATCACTCCATTGATTCAGGACACTGCTCATTGACGAGTAAAATAAACTGAGATCACTCATCATATCACTTCCCTTCGATATTTTTGCAGTTGCCCGCACAGCGGATCGGCAGAGGTTCCACCTGCGAGCGTTTGAATTATTGTTTTTCAGATGATGTCATTTTGCCTGAAATGGTTATTGTGCCGTAGATTCGGCGGCTTCGGACTGCTTGCTAAAATCCTTTTCCCATTCGTCAAAGCCCTTGCGAACGCGGTCAAGGGTATCGTAGCAGACACCGGGCAACTTACCGCCCCATATATGCTCACACTCTCCGAAGCCCTTTTCAAAGGCTTTCTTGACCTTCTTGAATGACTCATAGTCGTCGCCCGCAAGGCTTTTCGCAAAGTCGAGGATCCTGTTTGCGGTCTTTTCCGCACCCCAGAAATCGTCGGAGCCATCGCTCTTGATAGGTTCCACACCGTAGCTGCGGAGTATCGAGTCGATGTTCACGCCGCCTTTGCCGGAAGCCTTGTTAGCCTGTGCGCCAAGCATTTTGGCAACAACATCTTTCATTCCCTCGTTCTTGATGCCGAGAGCCGATTTTCCCGCATACTCCGTAGCAATACCTCTTTTGGCGGCAGTCTTGCCGGTGATCTCAAGGGTATCCTTGTTGCTTTTGGAGCTTGCGGAAGTGCTTTCTACAGGCGCGTCCGCCGTCTTTTTCGCAGCATCATCGGTCTTTTGGCCGTAAGTCCGGCTTGTACTTGCGGGAGTTGTGCGGTAATTACCGTAATTTGTGTTGACAGTGCTCATAGTTTCGTCCTCCTTGAAATAGTTTTCGCCGTACTCTCTGCCAAAGTGCGGCTTGGGGGTATATATCCTTACTGCCCGTCTGTAATGTCGATTTATATATAGTAATATTTAGTAAAATGTTGTGAACGACTGATTTTTTGTTGTGAACGGCAAAAAATATCCTGTAATTTCACACATTATCACTTTAAATATGGTAGTTCGCAACGAAAAAAACGCATTTCACGACATATAGTAAAGAATTTCGCCCGACTACCGATATAATATATGCACCTTACTGTTTTTATCAAGGTGCCAGCAATGAAATACCCGGAGATGATGAACATGAGATATGCAGTATGTGACGATGAAACCGTTTTAAGACAGGACATTAGGGAGAAGATTGCGCTTTTCAGTCCCGGTTCGGTGATTGTTGAGTTTTCATCCGGTAAAGATCTTCTTGAAAGCTCCGAAGCATTTGACATAATATTCCTTGATATAGGTATGGAAGGCATTGACGGTATGCAGACAGCGAAGGAGCTTCGGAAAAACGGCTGTACCTCTGCTATCATTTTTGTTACTGCGTATGATAACCGTGTTTTTGACGCTTTTGATGTCGGTGCCTTTAATTTTCTTGTAAAGCCTGTGTCGGTGGAAAAGTTTTCCGAAGTGCTGAAAAGAGCAATCGAAAGCAGATCAGAACCGCCAAAGGCAGTAGCTCATGACAGATATATCACGGTAAGGACCGGCGGTATAAGTGCTAAATTGGCGCTTTCGGAGATAATATACGCGGAAGTGTTCAACCGAATAGTTGTTGTGCATACTGCCGGCGGTAATCTGGATTATTACGGCAGGATATCCGAGCTTGAAAAACTATCGGATAACAGTTTTTTCCGCTGTCACCGTTCATATCTGATAAACCTGCGTTATCTTGATAGGTATACTTCCTCAGAAATCATAATGACAAACGGAGATAAAGTTATTTTGGCACAGAAGCGCTATTCCGAGCTTGTCAAGGCGTATATGCGGTTCATAAAAACGGAGAGTTAAAATGTATTATCTTGAAATTTACACTGATTTAAGCCTGTATATCACAATGGCGCTGACAATCGTGGTTTACTCGGTCGGGCTTATGCAATTCCTGAGGCCGTTCACGAAAAGCCGCCTTGCGGTGTATCTCACGGGGGCGGCGTATGCGGTGATAATGGCGGTGCTGTTCATCGTTCCGCAGGAGTTCAACAACCTTTTTGCCTACGGTGCGGGAGTTGTCGGGGCTTTCGCGGTATTCACCCTGCTCGACCGGCGGAATTACGCGCAAAAACTGTTTTTGGCGTTCTCGTTCTTCTCGGTTCGCTGGTTCACAGCCGCAGTCGGCACTTCGATATGGCTGAAAGTTTACGGCTGGACGTGCGGGTTCGTCATTGATGCATTCTTGTTCGAGCCGGAAAAACAGGTCGCGGCGTATATTGCTTACGACGCTGTCGAGGGGTGCATAATGGCAGGAATAATGCTCCTGCTGATAACGATCTTCCACAAGGTCTATGTCAGCAAAAACGAGAAAATGACCATAAAAGAGGCACTTCTGCTGATGCTGCCGAGCGTAGCGGGAGTGTTCAACTATCGGCTCCTGCTCTACTTCAACAGCATTGACACGCGCGAGATCGACATCAGCCCCTACGACCTGATCTCGTTCGTTTTCTACCTTGTTTCGTACACGGCGCTGGTCGCGGTGATCTATTTCTACGAGCAGATCAAAGCCGGTCAGCGCCGCGAGAAGGAGACTGCCATGCTTCCCGTGCAGACCGACAATATCCGCGACTATATCAGCGGTGCGGAGAGCCTGTACCGCGATATCCGCGCGATACGCCACGATACGCGAAATCACCTCGCGGTACTTGAAAGTCTGCACGAACGCGGCGAGAATGAAGCATTCGAGAACTATCTCGCGGAGGCGCGGGAGCGTATCGGCAGTGACAGCGGCATTGCAAGCGGCGACCCCGTGACCGATGTTATCCTGACCGAAAAGCAGTCCGAAGCCGCAAAGCGCGGTATCACGTTCGACTGCGATTTTCATTATCCGGCGGACTTCTCCGGCGGCGCGCTCGATATGAGCATTATCCTCAACAACGCGCTGAACAACGCGATAGAAGCGGCGGAGAAATGTTCCGAAAACGCGCGGAATATCGCTATCTCGTCAATGCGGAAGAAGAACGCGTTCGTCATCACGATAACAAATTCCTGCATGGGCGCGGACTTGTCCGGCGGGGAGCTTCCCGCGACCACGAAAGCAGACCGCGAAAATCACGGCTTCGGGCTTGTGAACATAAAAAATACCGCCGAGAAGTACGGCGGCGGGATAGAGATAGACTGCAAGGACGGCGTTTTCACATTAACGGTTATGCTGATGATAAAGTGATTTCACAACATAAAAAACGTATTTCACAACAATTTGCTTGAATTTGGTATTGCAGAAACGATATAATTAACGCAGGACACGGAAAGTCCAATAAATGCAGAAAGGATTTGATACTATGATCACAAACACAATGTCGGCGCTGATGACGGCGGGAACGACGCTGAAACAGGCGCTGGTGCAGCAGAGCGCCATCAAAAAGGACGAGGGACACGCGGGGATCCTGAGAGCGGAGATCAAAAACTCCACCGATACTGTCAAGGCAGCGAAAGAAGCGGAGCTGAAAGAGACAGAGGAGCACGCTGCCGAACTGAAGTCGAAGCAGTCCGACACTCTCGAGACTGCGAACAGTGACCTGCGTGACAGCATCGACCGCGCCCGTGAAGCTGACCGCGAGGAAGCAAAGAAGGATGCAAAGGCAGCCGAAAAGAAGAAGTCCGAAAAGACCGAGAAGGACGAGAAAACCGGCAAGCTCGGAAATGCTCCCGAAACGGACGAAAAGGAGAGCGCAGACGCGGAGAAGTCCGGCGAGACTGCGGAAACGGCTGTGCAGGCTGTTATTCCCGACCCGATACGCGCTCCGAAGCCTATGGACGTTAAGGCGTAGGGAGGTGAGCGTATGGATATGCGAATAGGAAGCGGGTTCACCTTTCCAATGACCACGCCTAAAAACAGCACCAATAAGGCTGCACTCGGCGAGCTTTCGCGCCTTTCCGGATAATTCAAGGGCTATAGCTTTTTCGCCGCTGATATTAGACCCGGAATGATCTACGGCTCGAAAAACACGACGAATGTTGCTATTTCGCCGCAGTTTTTGAAGAAAATGGCGGAAGACCCTGAGCTTGAAGCGGAATACGAGAAAGAGATCGAGAATATGAAGCGGCTCGACGAGCAGAATGTCCGCACTCACGAAATGAACGGCGGAAAGCTGATCGCGCAGGGCTGGGCTATCGACAAGGACGGCGGTATCAGCAAGTGGAGCATCGGTAATCCCGGCGGCAATACCCGCGTTAAATCGCCTACGGAGTACGCGAACGAGCTGTATGAGAGGAAAAAAGAAAAAGGTAGGATAGTTCTGAAAAGTCGAACGAATACCGTAAAGAACAAGCCCGCAGCAAGATTCGACAGAAAAGCGTAAGGAGGTGAGCGTATGGCAGTCAACGGTATAGGTGCTTTGCAGTACCGGAATGTTTATAACCAAACCAATAGCCGCGTTGAAAGCAACAGCAATCAGCCCGAAAAAGCCGCTGTACAGGACAAGATCGATTTCTCCGCTGACAGCCTCGCGCAGTCGGCAGCACTCAGGAGCTTGCAGGAGAAATTTCCGAAGATGAGCTTTTCAGTCGGAACAGGACTGACCGGCAGAACAAGCCGCAACACCGGTGATAACGCGAATCGCTGGGCGTTTACACTTGACCCGAAGCTGCTCGAAAAGATGAACGGCAGTCCGGAAGCCGAAGCTGAGTTTTCTCAGAAAATACGCGATATTGAGCGTGCAACGGCGTTCGCGGACAGCTTTTCAAAAGCAATGGGTATGAAAACCGTGTACTGCGACAACTACATCGACGAAAACGGACAGCTTCACCATGAGTCTGTTCTGGTGCGCAAGGACGAGCTTAACGAGGAGCTTCGCGCGCAGGCGCGGGAAAACGCCGAAAAGATCATCGAACGTGTCCGTGAGAAGAACAAGGACGCTGCCGACAAGCTCGAAGAAATGCTGGATAAGGCGGAGGAAACCGGAGAATTGGTGCTCGGCGACGAGGATATGCGCGTATTTGGAGAAGCGGCGAATGTGGTCGATATACAGCAAACAGAGGAAGCTGCCGAGAGCGACGAAGAGATCGAATCCGAGTCTGTGGGAAAGAGCATGGGCATAAACGCCGCGAAGCTCGCTCGAATGCTCGCCGCCGCAAAAACACGGTCGCAGGTGCAGGCGGTAATGGATATGATACAGTCAGATCTCCGCGAGTGCGACGCGGGCAAGGAGCAGGGGTATGATGTTGATGAAGCGTCTGTTTCTGCCGCCGAAAGCCTGCTTGAAGAAGCGAAATCCCGCATGAGCAGCGCCGAAGACCGCGAGCCGACCCCGCAAGAAGAAATGGCGACAGCGCTTGCGTCGCTTATGTAAATAATACGTCCTATCCCCGCCGAAGGCGGGGATAGGACAGCATAATAAGGCATGGAAACTGCGCAATAAAGGCAAATAAGGAGAAGCAACCATGAACAACACGATATACATATCCTCGCAGACCGCCTATATGAAAGCGTTTGCAGAAAGTATCGCGCCGAAGTACACAGGCTCGGATTTCGCGGCTGCGCTCGACAATTGCATGAACGAGCAGTCGCTTGACGACTACAAAGCCTATATCAAAGACCGCGTTTCCTCGCTTGTCTTGCACCCGTCGCAGCTTGGCGATACCTATGCCGTGAGCATCTCGGACGCGGGCTATCGGGAAATGCAGGCGAACCCGGAGTATGAAAAGTGGGTGCTCGATCAGATACACAGCGCATTCTCGGCAGCCGTACCGCCGGGGATCCGGCAATTAAGCGGTACACAGTACCACACCCTGCAATTTGGCAGCAAGCCCGAGCATTTCCGCGCGGAGCAGTATTCCACAGGCGAGGGCAAGCTGACGAAAGAAGAAAAAGAGGACTATTGGAAGGAACTCAAAGAACGGCGCGACAAGCGTGACGAGGAGCTGAAAAAGCTGCTGAAAAAGAAACGGATAGCACTCGCGCAGGCACAGGCTCTTGCGCTTGAACGGCGCCTCGCATTTGCGTCGATGATCGACGCGGAGACGGATATTCCCGACGCTATGAGCTACGCCGAAGCGAATGTCAGTGAGGTCGCACCGATAATATTCCTTGATATTTCTGAAATACTTGCAATGACGTGAGGGGAGGTGAGATAATGAGAAATTACGGTATAAGCCGATATATGTCTTATAGCAGATACCGCCCGACTTCGCTGTACAGCCGCAACAGAACAAGTGTTTATCAGCAGTTCTCCACGAAGTCCAACAGCGCTAACGCAGCACGAAACATAAACCGGAGCAATACATACTCCGGCACGACTGCGAGCAGACTGAACGAGGCGGTCTCCGGTGTTGCAACCTCCGTGTCGGCACTCAGCAAGGCGATGCAGACAGACGCAAAGACCGGTGCGCTTGACCGCGAGAAAGCTTATAGTGCCGCAAAGGACTTTGTTGACAGCTACAACGAACTGTATTCGGCTGTGAAAAATTCCCGAAGCAGCTTTGTTTCGGGCAGGACTACGGTCATGGCGAACACCGCGAGGGCATATTCCGGAACACTCGAAGATGCCGGAGTTACCGTTGCAAAAGACGGAAGCCTTATGCTCGACAAGGAAAAGTTTATGTCAGCCGATGACAAGTCGATAGACCGCGCATTCGGACGCTCGTCGAATTTCACGGGTGCGGCTGTATCGCAGGCGGTCAGTGTTTCTAAGTATGCAAGCACTGAAGCTGTTACAAGCTACGACGGATATGGCGGATTCGGCGGTTACTCGAAGAACAACCTGTTCGGCTATGCGGGCACTTCCCGCAGCGGCGTTCTTGCAGGTTATCTGCTTAATCAGTGGATATGATGTCACTTTTCGTAAAACACGGATAACAAAAGCAGCCCATCGGGAGAGTTCCCAGCGGGCTGCTTCTATGTTTTAGTCAAATTAAAGAATTTTACGCGTTTATAGTGCTGCTCTCATTTCCCCGAAAGTCTTCGACATACCCGCGACAAAGTGCCACTGCCGCTGCATATAGACTTTCAGCATTTCAGTCCGCTTCTTGTAATCGTCCAATACGCTTGCGGGAGCCTCGAAATGCTCTATTACGGATAACGCAACGGAATGACCGCTTTCTATTCCTGCCGAAATGCCCTCGCCCATAGGATTCAGAAATCCCGCGACTTCCCCGGCAAAGAAAAGCCTTCCCATGCCGTAGTCGATATTGCAGCCAGAACGTATGCGAGGCATCAGCCAGCGTTCCTGCTTCATAGTTTTTGTTATTGCAAGTCCGTGATTTTCTTTCATATATCGAATGAAATTGTCGTAGTAATGAGGTATCCTGCTCGTGTCTCTGACGGCAACGCCCAATACAAGCATCTCGTCCTTGACGTTGAACCATGCGTCATACTCGGACAATTCGGGTTGAAGGTAAGCATAGAAATAGTGTAGGTCTAAGTCTATCTTCCCCTCGTTGAAGGTCTGAAATGTTGTGATAAATTCGGGAGATGTACCGAGCGCTTTCCGCTTAATTACTGACATCACACCCTCGCAGTCTATAACATATCTCGCCTGCTCGGTATATGTTCTGTCGGAGTGCAGCCTGAGCGTGATGTAATCGGTTGACTGCTCGCAGGAGATCGCGGAAGTGCAGTCGCGCAGTTCCGCTCCCGCTCCGACCGCATTCTCGGCAAGCCAGTTGTCAAACGAGCTGCGCCATACATTCAAGCCTCCCTGCTCAAAAGTGTACGCTTTCCCGTTGTCGTCGGTCAGTATCATACCGTGATTGTCGGTCGGCGTACACATCGCGGAAGCAGGAACAGCTTTCCCGAAATACTGTTGAACCAAGTCCATTGACTTCTTTATCAGGACTCCCGAACACGATTTATAGCGCGGGAGCTTCATTCGTTCAACTATCAGCACTTTCGAACCGCTGTCGGCAAGGGCTTTTGCGGCAGTCGCGCCCGTCGGTCCGGCACCGATAACTATTACGTCATACATATTTATGTTCCATTTCTGAGTATCTGCAAATATTCCTCATAAGCAAATGTGCGGTTTCGTGCAGCGTTTTCGGTCTGAATAACTATGCCCTCGTCTATCAGCCTGTTTATTGCCGATGATACGGTATTAAAGGAAAGCTCCAATGCTTCGGAGGTCTTGCCGATGTCGATGATAGGATTCTTTTCAAGATAACGGAATACCGACATGGTATTTTTTGCGGCACGTTTCATATCCGTTACTTTTTTCTCATTTTTCTCATGTAGCGCCGTAAGCTCGTCAACAGTCCGGATCGCGTCCTGTGAACATTCATAAATAGCAGTGAGAAAGAATTTGACCCATTGCTCATAGTTTCCCTTGCTACGAACTTCCGTCATCCGGTCATAATACTCGATGCGGTTCTTTTTCAGAAAATACGAAATATACAGCGCCGGAGTCGAAAGCACCTTGTTTTCCATTAAAAACAGCGTTATCAGCAAGCGTCCGACTCTGCCATTCCCGTCAAGAAACGGGTGGATAGTCTCAAACTGATAATGCAGCAGAGCCGCGCGTACCAACGGATCGGTGTCATCATCGCTGTTTATATATTTTTCGAGATCGGATATTGCAGTTTCCATATCTTCCGGGCAGGGCGGTATATATCGGGCATTACGGAGCGTGCTGCCCTGTCCGCCTATCCAGTTTTGTGAGCGGCGGAATTCTCCCGGTGACCTCTCCTGTCCTCTCACGCCTTCCATAAGAACAGCGTGAGTCTCCTTTATGAGCCTGTTGCAGAGCGGCAATGTGTTGAGCCGTGATACTGCAAACTCGGTAGCCTTTATATAGTTTACAACATCTGCAACATTTCTGTTTGTGTTTGCTTCGATCATCGGGTCGAGCACATCTTCGAGCGTTGCCTGCGTACCTTCGATCTGCGAGGACATCAGTGCTTCTTTTCTGACGTACATCGAAACAAACAAGTCCATATCGGGTATTCTTACGGAAATGCTGTCAAGAGCGGCAATGGAGCTGTTAGCTTTAATAAGCAGCGCAACCATATCGTCATCAAGCTCTATCGGGGGATCAGGCGGCAGAGGTGTCGGTACAAATGACTTGTATTCGGCATCTCCGGTCAAGTTTTTTCTGTATGTCCCTGCGCGATTTGTCATGTCCGTTACCTCCGTTCAAATTGAAATATATACATCATTATAGCATCGTTATTTCAAAATGTCAACACAAATTGAAATAAACGAGCAAGAATAATTGTATTATTTCAAATTTTTTATCGTTTCAACTTGTGATGTAGCACCTTTTTATTTTCTCTAAACCGTCGTTAAACAATGTTTGGTAGAATGATAACATAGTGCTCAAATTTCAGCGCCGATTTATACATTGTATTTATATTTTCATTTTTGAGACATAAATGATTAGTTATGAATTATAAAGTTTTGGACTTATGACTAAGTTCTATCTGTTTTATTCTTTCAACTAACTCTTTGGTTGTTTGTAAGGAATTAAAGGAGCCATCTAAAATCAATATATCAATTAATTCGTATAAGGAGACAATATATAGCAAGTATTCGTCGGTAGTAATAACAGTAAATTCTTGATATGGGTCAATTATTCCATGCATAAAACTGTTTCGAATCCTTGAATATATATCAATAAATATTTCATTATAATTCTTTTTGGTTTTCTTTAAGCAATTAACTGTTTCTGGAATCTTTTCTATTATATTTACTGAACGGTAGTGAAATAATTGATTTAAGCGAGATGCAATCCAAGGCGAGTCCACATCCTTTGTATCATTGTCAGCTTTAAACAGCATACTTAAAGCTGCACATATTTTTAGTATACGTTCATTTGAATATATTTCGTTATTAATACAATAGATTATTTCCAGTGATTTAAGTATCTTGTTGCCATATTCATTATTATTACTATAATACATTAATATTTGGTTATTAATGGTGTCAAGATTTGCTAAAAAAAGGTCACTGGCGTCTTTGTCAGAGAAAAACAATGTTGATGAAACATCTGTAGTGTTTCTTGTAGATAGATTTGTTTGGTATATTACGAGACCTTCGTCAACTTCGTGTTTTCCAATGGGACTGATAACGATTCGTCGATTATTGTCGCAACGCTTTTTGGAATTGTATATAGATAGGTATATAGCACCAATACTCTGTTTTGTAAGCTGAAGAGCAATAGAATAATTATCAATTGCATTTTTAATCCAATTTTCAGGAACATCCACTGTTGTTTTGGCTATCACAGATATGTTTTCAACCATGTTTTGAGGCAACTTGATTTGCTCTTTGAACAGGGAAAGCGGTATATAATCACACTTACCTATTTTTAGTGGTTGAGTTATTATCATACCAGTTATTGGAAAATAGAATACTGTTGCATTAGAACCTCTGTGTTCATACAAACGAGATTCTATATTTGTAGGAAATAAAAATGACATTACGATTCCCCCGATATAATATTATGAAGATAAAATATGTATCATAAGAATTTCGACACGCTTTTACTAGAATCCAGGAATATTATTTCTTCATATCCCTGACATACTCATCATACTCAACGTCCCCGTCAAGTGCCTTAGTCCGCATTTCGATAGCATAGTCCGCCCACTTCTGAAACTCCGCTTGTGTCATTTTCTTTTTGAGATACCGAGCATAGTGAGCCTTGTATGCCTTATGATACACGCTCCAGATAGGATCGGTCTTTAGCTTGTCGTTGAACCTTTTGCGATGTCCGAGATCACGGCAGCATTTGTCGGGCTGCCCCTTGACCGGGCGCTTGCAGTAATTCGAGTAAAAGCCGCGCTCCAACACAAAGTACCGTCCGCACAGATCGCATTTTCGTGGCAGGTATCGGTTTTGCAGACCTTTGAACAATTCAATATACAGGAAGCCTCCGATTGTCGTGAAATGATAGTTTTCACACAAGACGGAGGTTTTCTTGCGTTTCAGGACTTTGTAAGTAAGCGTCATAGTGCCGGACGGGATAAGCTTATCATAATTGTTTAATTTCTTGTTAGCTTCGCTGTTAAACTCGTCAAGCACTTCTGCAATTTCCTCATTGCTCAGGAACTCCTCGCGGCTGTGTATCTTCTCCAAAAACGGTTTGTACACGTGCTTGACACGGAGCAGGTCTTCAAAAACTGCGATATACTGATAAATAAAACTTTTCAGTTGAGCATTAAATTCGATGATCTCATCGACCTGATCGGGATCACTGATCTCATCAAGCGGCTCGGCTATGCGAAAAGAAGTCAGCATTCGATCATGAAAATAGTTTGGCTCATGGTCAGCATATTCATTTTCATCTTCGTTGTAGTCATCGTAGCTGTCATATTTGTCGTAATCGAACCATTCATGCTCGATTTCGTTATCGTCGAACTTGAAAAAGACGCTATGCTGATTGAAAATATCGTATAGTCCGCTGTCGCGAAGCGGAAACGTATTGTACGGCGGCAGAGTATGTAAATATTCTTCGGCGCGGTCGAAAAATGCAATA
>JAGAWN010000097.1 GCA_017941355.1 Ruminiclostridium sp.
CGTTAAGCGTGCTTACGAACCGTTCCTTGAAAAGATACACAGTCGAGAGGAATTTCTGACCAATGAGGAAATCGCGGAGGTGCTCGACGATTTCAATACCGAAGCTAACAAGAAATTAAACAATTATGATAAGCTTATCCCATCGGGCTCTATGACGCTTACCTACAAAGTCCTAAAACGCAAGAAAACCTCTGTCCTGTGTGAAAACTATCATTTCACGACGATCGGAGGCTTCCTGTATATTGAATTGTTCAAAGGTCTGCAAAATCGCTACCTGCCACGAAAATGCGATCTGTGCGGACGGTACTTTGTGCTGGAGCGCGGCTTTTACTCAAACTACTGCAAGCGTCCGGTCAAGGGACAGCCTGATAAAACCTGTCGCGACCTCGGACATCGGAAGAAGTTCAACGATAAGCTAAAGACCGACCCGATCTGGAATGTGTACCACAAGGCGTATAAAGCTCACTACGCACGGTATCTCAAAAAGAAGATGACGCAGGCTGAGTTTCAGAAATGGGCGGACTATGCTATCGAGATGCGGACTAAGGCACTTGACGGGGACGTTGAGTATGATGAGTATGTTAAGGAAATGAAGAAGTGATATTTTATAAACAATAACCTAAATCACTTATTTGAAATTAAACGCACTTATCTCGCCGCTTATTTCATTTTGTGTTGACATTTTGAAA
Source organism: Ruminiclostridium sp. (assembly GCA_017941355.1). Taxonomy (GTDB): domain Bacteria; phylum Bacillota; class Clostridia; order Oscillospirales; family Ruminococcaceae; genus Ruminiclostridium_E. Next base: position 690 of record JAGAWN010000097.1, read on the forward strand.
CAAATGGGGTATAATATCATATATATTTCAATTTAATTGGAGATAACAGTATGACTAATCGTGCAGGAACCTACAGAAAAAACTTGACCGGCGATGCCGAATATAAGTCCTTTGTTCCGAATCCTCTACCTCCCGATCCACCTGTTGAATTTGACGAGGATATGGTATCAATGCTTGTAAAGGCTAATCGCTCGATTGCCGCCCTCGACAGCATTTCCATAAGAATACCGGATATGGATCTTTTCGTATCTATGTATGTAAGAAAAGAAGCACTGATGTCATCGCAGATAGAAGGAACACAAGCAACCCTCGAAGATGTGCTTGACCCTATGATTGAGGCAAATACCAACCGAAATGTTGCCGATGTTGTTAATTATATAAAAGCCACAGAGTATGCCATATCAAGACTTAATACTCTGCCGCTGTGCAACAGGCTTATAAAAGAGACCCATGCTGTGCTTATGGAAGGTGTGAGAGGTCAGGAAAGATCACCGGGAGAGTTTCGCCGCTCACAGAACTGGATAGGCGGGCAGGGCAGCACACTCCGTACTGCAAGATATATTCCTCCCTGCCCTGAAGATATGGATCAGGCAATATCAGACCTCGAAAAGTATATCAACAGTGATGATGACAATGACCCATTGGTACGCGCAGCTCTTCTACACTACCAGTTTGAAACTATCCACCCTTTCCTTGACGGTAACGGAAGAGTCGGGCGTTTGCTGATAACGCTGTTTTTAATGGAAAATAAAGTGCTTTCAACTCCCTCACTGTATATATCGTATTTTCTGAAAAATCCCTATTTGCATAGTGTTGGTTTTTAGTGTATAATCTGTGTATACCAACACAGAGGAGAAACTATATGAAACACCAGTCAGATAGGTATAAGTCACGACAAGTAACACCGTGGGATATGAATCCTGAGCTAACA
>JAGAWN010000098.1 GCA_017941355.1 Ruminiclostridium sp.
AGCGTGAGAAATCGCGCTGCCAAAGGAAACAAGGAAACTTCTTTATGGGGTGACAGCTCCGCCGGGGCTTACTCAGCCCCTGGACCCTCGAGGCAGGGAGGACCCTGCACCCATGCCGTTTCACGGAGATTCGATCATCTCCTAAAAGCTAACGGTCTGCGCAGAGGACAGAGTGCATTGCGCACATCAGTGCCGAAAGTCCGCAGAGATTCATTACTAATAACTATTGATTTTTTCCCGATTCTGTGCTAAAATGTATGTTGATTTGATATATCAAATACACCCCTCTTTCCTTTCCTTTTCCCGCCTGTTTTCCGGAGGTCATCTAAATGAATCTCAAATTTCTCAGACCACTCTCAGCTGTTATTTCCGCCCTTGCTTTCATTACAGTCACAGCGTCCGCCGCCGCACCCGAAGACCTCGATCACCTCCCCTCCGGCGGAGGTGCCGCTGTCATAGGTAAAACCAACGGCGTAGGTTACGCCACAGAACTCTATAACGCCGAAAACGGCCTCCCTACCTCCGACGCAAATGTCGTTTTCGCATCCTCGGAAGGCTTTATCTATATCGGCGGCTACAGCGGTCTTATCCGCTACGACGGAACTTCCTTCGAGCGTCAGGATTCAACCAGTGGCGTTACAAGCGTCAACGATATATTCGAGGATAGCCGTAACCGCCTGTGGATCGGTACGAACGATAACGGTCTTATCGTGCAGTATAAAGAATTCAGCAAACACTATACCTACGAGGACGGTCTCCGCTCCTCATCTGTACGCACCGTCTCCGAGGACGTAAACGGCAATATCCTTGTGGGTACTACCCAGGGTATGTACGTCATTAAAGAGGATCTTATCCTCTACCCCCTCGATATCCCGCAACTCGATAATTCGTATATCCTGAAACTAACCGCCGATTCCGCAGGCAATGTCTGCGGCTGTACCAAAAGCGGCGCGTTCTTCCGTATCTCAGACCTTCGACTCACCGATTACTATAACGGCAATGATTTTGAAATGGGCGCAGTCACCACAATACTGCCGGATCCCACAAATGACGGCTGGGTATGTATCGGTACGGACAACGGACTTCTCTGCCGCGGCTCTTTCGACGATAATTTCACACAAGTCGAATACCGCACTCTCACATATACCCAGACTGTGACCGAAACCGATGAAAACGGTAATGTCACGGAATCCTACGATACCGAAGTGGTTCTGAACTCCCCCGTAAACCAGATCTGCTACGCAAGCGGGTATTTCTGGGTTCTGACCGATGAAGCTATCCTATACTCCGATGACCGGTCAGAATTCCACTTGCTCGAAAATATACCTCTCACCAGTTCCATCGGTACTATGGCAGAGGATTATGAGGGAAACCTCTGGTTCAGTTCCTCCCGTCAGGGCGTTATGAAGATCGTTGAAAACAAGTTCACCGATATCACCGACGTTGCAGACCTCGAACGCAAGGTGGTAAACTCCACCTGCCTGCACAAAGGTATGCTGTACATAGGAACCGACTCCGGGCTTCAGATCATAGACAGCGACAATAACCCCGTCGAGAACGATCTTACCGATCACCTCACCTCGACCCGTATCCGCTGCATCATGGAAGATAACAGCGGAAATCTCTGGATCTCCACCTATACCAACGATCTTGGGATCGTCTGCTATACCGCAGATCGGAAGATCATAGACTATACCGAGGAAAAGGGTATCCTCAGCAATAAGACCCGCTGCACAGTCCTCGCGGAGGACGGCACGGTTCTCGCAGCCACAAACAAAGGTCTGAACGTGCTGAAAGACGGTGAAGTCATAAAAAGTATCGGCGAAGATCAGGGACTTGGCAATACCGTCATTCTCACCGCGGCATACTCCTCCGACGGCATTAACTACCTAGGCACCGACGGCGGCGGTATATACGTCATAGACGGCAGCAAGATCACTCACTTAGGACGCGAGGACGGGCTGACAAGTGACGTTGTAATGCGTATAAAGCGGGACGACGAACGCGGCGTGTTCTGGATAATCACCTCGAATTCCATTGAATACATGAAAGACGGGATCATTACCCCAATAAGCAGCTTCCCGTACACCAACAACTACGATATATACTTCGACAAAACCGGCAACGCGTGGATCCTCGCTTCAAACGGTATCTATGTCGCAAGCGCAGACGATCTTATCGAAAAGGAGAAGTTCGATTACAAATACTACGGCATACACGACGGTATAGCAAGTGTTCCCACCGGCAATTCGTTCAGCTGTCTCGATTCGTCCGGCGATCTTTACATCTGCAGCAGAGACTGCGTTTCCCGCGTGAACATAGACCGGTATTTTGAAAACAACAATGATATCAGATTCAGCATAACCTACATAGAATCCGGCGAGCAGAAATACTATCCCGACGACAACGGCACCGTGACCCTCCCCTCAAGTGCGGGAAATATTGTGATATACGGCTACGCCCTGACATACTCCATGCACGATCCGCAGATACAGTATTACCTCCGGGGCGCTGATTCCGGCGCCGCAACGGTAAGGAAATCCGATATGATGCCGGTGCGCTACACCAACCTGCACGGCGGCGAGTATGTGTACAGCCTGTCGCTCCTCGACAACTCCACCAATCAGGTGCAGCAGACCACAAGCATAAAGATCGTCAAGGTACGCGCGTTTTACGAGCAGTTCTGGTTCTATCTGATATGCGGTATCGTGGTGATCTTTGCGGCAGTCATGGGCGTGCGTTTCTACATCACACAGAAAACCAACGCCTTTCTGCGCAAGGAGCAGGAAAACAGAATATTTATCCGTGACATGGTTGAAGCTTTCGCAAAGACGATAGATGTCAAGGACGAGTACACCAACGGTCATTCCAAGCGGGTAGCGGAATACACGGTAATGCTCACCCGTGAGCTGGGATATGACGAGAACACCGTTGACAAGTATTACAACATAGCACTGCTGCATGATATCGGAAAGATCGGTATTCCCACGGAAGTGCTGAACAAGCCGGGAAAGCTTACTGACTCCGAGTTCAATATCATCAAGTCCCACACGTCCATAGGCTACAACGTGCTTAAAGATATCAGCATAATGCCGGAGCTTGCGGACGGCGCGGGTTCTCATCACGAGCGTCCGGACGGGCGCGGCTATCCTAACGGGCTGAAAGAGGGCGAAATACCGCGGGTCGCGCAGATAATCGCGGTTGCCGATACGTTCGACGCCATGTACTCGAACCGTCCGTACCGCAAACGCATGAACTTCGAGAAAGTTGTTTCGATAATCAAGGAAGTATCCGGCACACAGCTGACACCCGATGTCGTGGACGCGTTCCTGCGGCTTGTGGAAAAGGGAGAATTCAAGGCTCCGGACGACAGGGGCGGCGGAACGTTTGAGGATATAAACAACATTCACGCAAAATTTGACAGCAGCAGCGACGATGATGACATAAAGATATATCACGCGAAGTGAACGGCACGTCACTTCAAAGTCAGCCTTTATGATCCGAAAATAAACAGAAAAGGCAGATCCGTGTTACGGCGGGTCTGCCTTTTCTGTTGATTGACTTTTATTTCCGTATGTGATATAATGTACATACATGGCAGAGCGTAATGCTCGGAAAGGAACTAATATGGCTATCGAACTTGCAAAAATGCCGAAGCTGGGCTTCGGTCTGATGAGACTTCCCGAAAAGGACGGTGCGGTCGATCTCGGAAGAGTATGCGGCATGGTTGACGAGTACATGAAAGCGGGGCTCAACTATTTTGACACCGCCTATGTTTACCACGGAGGAAGATCCGAGGTCGCGGCGCGGGAATGTATCGTGAAGCGCTATCCGCGGGACAGCTTCCGCATCGCGACCAAACTGCCCGCATGGGAAATGAAGTCCGCGGATGACCGCGACAGGCTGTTCAACGAGCAGCTGGGACGCACGGGAGCCGGTTATTTCGACTTCTACCTGCTGCACTCGCTGGAGGACGGCTACAACTATGAGACTTATGAGAAATACGACTGCTTCTCATGGGGTATCCGGAAAAAGGAGGAGGGGCTGATAAAGCACTTCGGCTTCTCGTTCCACGGTACGCCCGCGCTGCTGGAGCAGGTACTCGACAAGCACCCGGAAGTCGAGTTCGTGCAGATACAGCTGAACTACGCCGACTGGGAGAACCCGATCATTCAGTCCGGCAGACTTTGTGAAATACTGAGCAGCCGGAATATCCCGATCATCGTTATGGAACCGGTAAAGGGCGGTTCCCTCGCAAAACCCGCTCCGGAAGCGGAAGCAAAGATGAAAGCTCTGCACCCCGACGCTTCCCCGGCATCATGGGCGCTGAGATTCGCGGCATCGCAGCCGGGCGTTATGACCGTGCTGTCCGGTATGTCGGACGAGCAGCAGATGCGTGACAACATAGGAACTTTCACAGACTTCCGCCCGCTGTCGGACGAGGAGAAAAAGATCATTGCGGAAGTCACGGATATCCTGCGCGCCAACCCGACGATCCCCTGCACTGCCTGCCGCTACTGCACCGACGGCTGCCCCATGAGCATCAATATTCCGGAGGTATTCCGCGCTGTGAACACCATACGGATCAACAAGGGCGACGCGTGGCGCGCGAAGAACTACTACAACAACGTCATAAAGGAGAACGGAAAAGCTTCCGACTGCATTGCCTGCGGTCAGTGCGAAGGGGTCTGTCCGCAGCATCTTCACATAATTGATCTGCTGAAAGAAGCGGCTGAGCAGCTCGACAAGTAACAGAGATACCTGCCGCGGACAAGATTCCGATATACATAACAAATTTCCGATATTCGTTTCAGCTGTTATCTGTTATAATAATGACAGAATAAAACATGACGGAGGTACCGCTATGAAGAATATCAACTGGTCATTATTTGTTTTAGTATCGGCATTGCTGCTCGGCTCCTGCGGAAACGGAACAGCCGTTGAAAGCACATCGGCTCCGGCGCAGACAACGGCAGCCGTGACTGCTGCTCCGGAAACCACAGCGGCAGCGGAAACCATCTCCCCGGACGGGTCGATGTACGCGGAGCTTTCCTCCGGTATGCCCGCGGCGTTTGAAGCTTCCGACGGCTGGTCAAACGGCAGTATGTTCAACGTTACATGGCGCGCGGACAACGTGACATTCAACGACGGCAAGATGCAGCTTACCATAGACAAGGATCCAAAGCCCAAGGGCGGCGTTCCATACTCCGGCGGCGAGTTCCGCAGCAAAGATTTCTACGGCTACGGACTGTACGAAGTAAGTATGAAAGCGATCAGGAACGACGGCGTTGTTTCATCGTTCTTTACCTACACGGGTCCCTCGGACAACAATCCCTGGGACGAGATAGATGTCGAGATCCTCGGCAAAGACACCACTCAGGTGCAGTTCAACTACTTCACCGACGGCAAAGGCGGTCACGAGTATATGTACGAGCTGGGATTCGACGCTTCGGAGGACTTCCACGTTTACGCGTTCGACTGGCAGGAAGACAGCATTACATGGTACGTTGACGGCGTTGAGGCACACAAGGCGGAAAAACGTATCCCGGTGACTCCCGGCAAGATCATGATGAACGCGTGGTGCGGCACGGGAGTTGACGGCTGGCTGAACGCTTTCAACGACAGCAGCCTGCCGGTCTCCGCCGAATATCAGTGGGTAAAGTACACACCCGCTGGCTGATCGTTTCTCCGAAAGATTTGTTACCTTGCATTGCAGACAGCAGACTCACAGGCGGTGAGTCTGCTGTTTGTTTTGTCCCGGAGATAATACGTCAGACAGTATATCATATACAAATGATGATAACGCCGGATTATCCTTCCGGTTTACATTATTTGTGCATAACGTACAATATTTGGCGAAAATTTTGGCAAAAATCAAAAATCTATTGACACAATTACTTTTTTTTGATATAATGAGATAGCAAAAATTATATGGGTGCGCAGTGATATTACTCTGCGAATAATCCGTGAAATACACAAGATCCGGAAGGAATGTAAACAGTTGAACCAACAGGAAGAAACAATAGATCTGCGGGTACTGCTGAAGGTACTCCTCTCACACATTATCCCGATAGCCGTAGCTACGGTGCTTGCCGCTGCGATCGGTTTTTCACTGGCAAAATTCATCGTGCCTAAACGCTACACCTCCGAAGCGCTGATGTATGTCGAAAACTCAGCGTCAAAACAGGAGGACTCGTCTATTAACATAAATGATATAAACGCGGCGCAGAAGTTGGTAAATACCTGCCAGATACTGTTCACGAGCGATTATGTGTTCGATGAGCTGAATTCCCATTTCGGCAGAGTCTATACCAATGCGCAGCTCAACCAGATGATAAAGATCCAGTCTGTCAACAGCACCGAGGTGCTGAGCATCACCGTGGAAACCGGTGATCCGCAGGAATCGTTCGATGTGGCAACGGAACTTATCCAGCTTGCCACGCAGGAATTCCGGCGCATAATCAAGAGCGGTTCGATCGAGACTGTATCTCCCCCTTCCCTGCCCTTTGTGCATAATTATCCCAGTACCCTCAGATTCACGCTGATCGCGGCACTCATAGGTCTTGTGGTTACATACGGCTTTTTCCTCGTCAAGGAGCTTCTCGATACAAAGGTGAAGCCGGACGACGACCTCACGGCTATGTATGATCTGCCGATATTCGCTGAGATACTTGACTTTGAGACTGCCGGAAAGTCGGGCTATAAATATTCAAAGTATTCAAGATACGGAAAGTACGGCAGCTATTCCGGCTATGACAACAGCCGCGACGGAAATGACAGCGGCAGTTCCGATAACGAAGAGGACGAAAGCTCGGATATAGACGAAGACGGCGGCAAGGAGGAGAGACGGCATGGCTAAGAAAAGCGACAGACTTCCCATAAGTCAGTCAAGAAAGTTCATTCTCTCCGACGATACGCAGTTCGCGATCAAGGAAGCATATAAGGCTGCGCGTACAAACCTCGTTTTCTCCCTTGCGGAGGACGAAAGAAAGATAGTTGTGATAACCAGCTGCTCCCCCTCCGAGGGTAAAAGCACGAACTGCCTCAATATGGCGATAACGATGTCGGAGACAGGCGCGGACGTACTTCTTATAGACGCGGATATGAGAAAGCCGGTGCAGCACTCACTGCTGCGTCTTGACAACAAGACCGGGCTTTCATCTGTACTCGGAGGTATCGTGCGCGATGTGTCAAAGGTGATAAACCGCGGCGTGCGTTCGCACCTCGACATACTCACTGCGGGTCCTATCCCGCCCAACCCTGCCGAGCTTCTCCAGGGAAGCAAAATGGAACAGCTCATAGAACTTGTGGGCGAACACTATGACTATGTGTTCATAGATACACCGCCTATCAACGTGGTTACCGACGCGCTGCTGCTCAACGGACGCACCGCCGGTATCATCTTCGTTGTCAAGGAGGGGCATACAAGACACGAGGAGATCCGCGAATCACTGGAAAAGACCCGTATGACAAACGGACGCGTTCTCGGCTTCATCAAAGCCAACTGCGCCGCCAAAAGCTCCGGCGGCGGCTACAAGTACAACTATAAGTACAAGTATAAATACAACTACAATTACAAGTATCAGGAATACAAATGATCGGAGACAGAAAAGTTGCTTTATGATTTTCACTGCCATATCCTGCCGGGTATAGACGACGGTTCTCCGAATTTGCAGACATCGCGGAAGATGCTTGAAATGGAGAAAAAGGACGGAGTCGGGAAGATCGTTCTGACACCGCACTTCTATCTCGATCAGAAGTCCCTCGCAAGATTCCTCGATGACCGCGCGGGTGCGATCGAACAGCTTCAGCCTGTTGCGGACGAGCTTGGCATAGAACTGAAATTCGGTGCCGAGGTGCGTTACACAAAATCCCTGCTGGATCAGGAACTCGACAAGCTATGTATCAGCGGCACCAACTATATGCTGATCGAGATGCCCTTTGAGCGGCTCACCGACAGATTCATAAACGAGTTCAAGACTTTCGCCGGCAGCATTTTCCCCGATATCCAGCTTATCCTTGCTCACGCGGAACGCTACCTGCTGTTCACAAGCGAGGAAAGCGTTTACAGGATAATGGAGAACGATATGCTCGTACAGCTGAATTGCGGCGATTTCGGAGCATTATCCCGCAGCAGGAAATTCATGTTTGAACTGCTGGATCACGATCTCGCGCACCTGCTCGGCACGGACTGCCACAACACAAGCTCCCGTCCGCCGAATATGGAGACGGCAAGAAAAGTTATCAGCAAGAAGATCTCGCCCCACTGCTTCTCACACCTTATGAGAAACGCGGAAAAGGTTTTTGCGGGTGAAATGATTTAGGAGATAAGATGTTGATTTACATACTGCTTCTTGCGGGTACGGTGATACTCGGTGTCCTGCTGTGCAGAAGCAAGACCGGAAACCTGATATACTGTATCCTCGGCGGCATTGCGCTGTTTGTTATCGCGGCTCTGCGCAGAAGCGTCGGTCACGACTACAACAACTACGGCTGGATGTACATCGGCTATATGTCAACTCCGCTGGAGACTATCGCGCAGAACCGCACCGAAAAGGGCTACTCGGTACTCTGCAAGCTGCTTGCGGACTATATCCCGGAGTATCAGTCTATTTTCATCGTAATGGCAGCATTCTTTGCGGTATGTACAGCGGTCTGCGTTTACCGGTACTGCAAGCGCCCGTGGCTGGGGTTCACATTTTTCCTGGTGTTCGGCGTTTACTTCAACACGCTCAACTTCCTGCGTCAGATGGCGGCAGGCTTCATAATGCTTTATGCTTTCAAGTTCATCAGAAAGAACCAGTTTTTCAGATATCTGATACTTGTGCTGCTGGCTACCTGCTTCCACCGTTCGGCGCTGATAATGATACCTTTCTACTTTATTCTCAGAATAAAGATGACACCGGTAACTCTCGGTGCTTACTCGGTTCTTGTAACACTGTTCATGGTGTTCTCATGGGATATCATGGCGTTCGCTTCAAAGTTCCTGTACGCTTACCAGGGCTACACGCTTGAAACAAACAAGCATCTGACATCCGGTGTGAACCCGACGTTCATGGTATTCGTCGCTTTGTTCTTCATACTGGCATTCGTGTTCCGGAAACGGCTCACAGAAAGGGATCCTTTCAACAACGTCCTTATCAACTGCCTGTTTTTCCTGCTGATGTTTGAAGTTATCGGCGTAAAACACTCGATAATTTCAAGACTCGGTGTTTACTTCATTATCCCGGCGGCACTGCTGCTGATGCCGAAGCTGTTCGAGGAAGTCCTCGCGTGGTGCAGGCAGAAATTCCGCAAAGACAAGAAAAAGATCACGGCGGCATCGGCTATCGCGGTTTCCGCTATAGCCGCGGTGAGCATTGTGATGTACAGCATGATGCTCTCGATAAACTACAACGGGATCCTGCCGTACCGTACAATGTTTGAGGATTTCAGTACGGAGGCTGCGGAATGAAAACAGGACTGCTCGAAAGGTTCGTGAAAAGCGGAAAGAACACCCTCGCCGAAAACATAGTGGTCTGCATAGCGGCAGCACTTGCGGGGACATTCTACTTCTACGAATACTACTACGAATCGCATATTCAGATACATTCAACGCTTTGTCTGCTCATAACCGCGGCTATCGCCGTTATCTGGCTGGTGTGCGCGGCAAAGAGCGGAAAGGACGGAAAGCTGGGATTCATAATCTTCGCTTTTCTGTACTGGAGCATACCGTATATTTATATTCTCTACTATTCCTCCCGCGACAATCTCCACAACTACTCCAAATGGCTTTCCATAGCCGACAGGATCGCCAAAGCGCTGCTTTACAACCCGTTCTTTGAAGCCGCAAAGAAGCTTGGGACAAGCACTGTTGTACTTGCGGCGGTGCTGCTGATACTCGTCATGGCGGCATACATCGGCGGATTCTTCGCGGCTCACCGGTTCAGAACGGTTTCCGAAAGCACCGGAGACGACAGCTATGAGGGCGAGTATGTCATGGACGAGGAAGAGGAAGAAGATCAGGATCAACGGTAATATCTTGCGAAAGCGAGTTATTATAATTTTATGGAAAGGAGGACGATAACCATGAAGAAGTTTAATGGAAGACTCGTTGTCAGTGCTATTCTCGCATCTGCTCTTATCTCCATGTCTGCCGTATCCGCAGGCGCTATCTCTTACGGTGACCCTGTTGTCCCCGACACACCCACACCCGTAAGCCCTGCTAAGCCGGCTACAACGGATGCCACAAGCGAAACTGACGCTGCAACCGAAGTCGGAGACGTTGTTACAGATGAAGCTGTCACCGAAGCTCTCAAGGCAGGCGGTGATGAAGTTACTATCGACGTAACAGAGTCCGCAAACGGCGTAACAGTTCAGGAGTCTGCTATTGCAGAGATCGCAAAGGGCGATACTGTCGTAACCTTCAATGTTGGTTCCGGTGATACTGCTTACACTGTATCCATCGACCCCGCAAGCATCACAGATGCTAAAGCGATCAACATCGCTATGCAGGTAATAGTCGATACTCCCGAAACAGAAATTGACGGTGTTGATATCCCCGAGGGTGCTATCATAATAATCCCTGTTCAGAAGGGCGACTTTGGTATGACTCTCACGATCACACTTCCTGCGGCTGCACTGGGCAACATTGATGTGAATAACGCTTCGCTTTACTACATTTCCGATAACGGTGATGTAACAAAGATTGACGGTCAGTTCACAGCAAACAATGACGGTACAGTAACTGTTTCGATCTCACACGCTTCCGCTTATGTAATCGCTGAGGAAGAGCCTGTATCTGCTGACGACGATGTGATCGACGACGACGATGATACTGTCATCGAAGACGACGATGATGACGCAGTTGCAGAGATCGCTGACGATAAGGATTCTGATGTTCAGTCCGGAAAGACCGATGAAACACCTATCGTTATCAGCAACGAGTCCACTGACGCTGACGGCAACCCCGGAACAGGTGTCAGCCTCGCACTTGGTGCTCTTGCAGCATCCGCAGCAGCAGTTGTTGTTGCTAAGAAGAGAAAGTAATTTCTCGAAGAATTCTACGAACTCGGATCCGAATTCGAAGAATCTGGCGTTGACGCGCAGTGATGTGCGTCAACGTTTTTTTGCGCAAAAAACCGGCATACCTTTGTGGGGCATACCGGCATAGATCATTTGTTTTCCTGTTCGGATGAGATATTGGCGTTCACTGCGCTGCAATCAATCCGCTCCCACTCTTCGGAACCGGCGTGGATATCCGCGTCGGCAGCTTCAATGAGATCGGAGTAGTTTTTCAGCATACTTGCCTGTATGCGGGTCTGCGGATCGTCGCTCTGCCGCATCGTGTTGTAAACATCGCTGTCCGGCGGGATCACATAGTAAAGATTGATGATATCCGGATTGTCACGCTCGACAACCACCCTGCAGATCTTAGATGTAGTGACACCCATATACTCGGTGAGAGTATAAAGCATACACTCGTCCGAAGCGGCATTGCTGCGGACATAAGCCTTGTAAACGCACAGGTCGCTGTTCAGCGGAAGACTGCTGTTGTAGGCGTTGGCTGCCTTAATAGCGAATTTCTCGCTTTCTGAATGAAGCACGGAACCGTTAATGAACATCGACGCAAAGAATCCGAGTGCGCAGGCTACAACGACTGCCGCTACCGGAATAAGCATAGAGAGCAGCTTCAAAGGCTTCTTCGCAGGCTTTTCCTTGCTTTCAGTATCGGACTGCGTTTCCGCCGGCTGCGCAGCTTCTGCTTCCGTTTCGGGTTCCGGCTCTGTATCGGATCCCACCGTCTGAGTCCCGGCTTCTTCGGGTGCAGTTTTAATTGCAGCCGCAGGCGCATCTCCGGCATCGTCATCGAGCAGCGCCGCGATCTGATCCTGTGATATCTTGCTGGTAGCTTTGGGCTTGGTGCTTTCAGAAACTTCCTCTGACTCTTCCGACTCTGTCGGCTCCTCGTCCGCGCTTTCCATTCTGAGCATTTTCTCAATCTCAGCCTGGGAAAGCGTTGTTGCGCCCTCCGAGGTTTTTTCGGGTTCGGACTGGTTCGCGCCTGCGAGCATTGCTTCTATCTGCTCCTGCATGAGAGTTCCGCCGGACGGCGCAGGTTCTTCCTTTGCGGGTTCCGGCTCCGGCTCGGGTTCGGGCTGATTCGCCCCCGCAAGCATAGCTTCTATCTGCTCCTGCGTAAGAGTTCCGCCGGACGGCACAGGTTCTTCTTTTGCGGGTTCCGGCTCCGGTTCGGGTTCGGGCTGGTTCGCCCCCGCAAGCATAGCTTCTATCTGTTCCTGTGTGAGTTTACCGCCCGTGGGAGCAGGAGTTTCGGCAACAGGTTCCGGCTCCGGTTCGGGTTCAACGGGCGCACTTGCCCCCGCAAGCATGGCTTCTATCTGTTCCTGTGTGAGTTTACCGCCCGTGGGAGCGGGAGTTTCGGCAACAGGTTCCGGCTCCGGTTCGGGAGCGGGTTCAGGCTCTGCCGCACTTGCCCCTGCAAGCATGGCTTCTATCTGCTCCTGCGTGAGTTTACCGCCCGTGGGAGCGGGAGTTTCGGCAACAGGTTCCGGCTCCGGTTCGGGTTCGGGCTGGTTCGCCCCCGCGAGCATAGCTTCTATCTGCTCCTGCGTGAGTTTTCCACCCGTGGGAGCGGGAGTTTCGGCAACAGGTTCCGGCTCCGGTTCGGGTTCGGGCTGATTCGCCCCC
>JAGAWN010000099.1 GCA_017941355.1 Ruminiclostridium sp.
AAGCAGCGTATAATTCAGCCGACCATGCGGCGTATGCTTTTGTTCGGGGCATACTGCATCATATTCCTGTTTATGCTGCGGCTGTGCAAATTCGACTATTACTCGGAAAACGATGATATAACGGCGCTGCTTGACGATGCCTATTATATCCCCGTGTCAGCACTGCCGCTGACCGCATTTCTTGCTGCGCTGTGCAGCGGCAGTAAAGACGAAAGAAAGAGCATACGAAAAGCATCTCTTCTGTTCCTGCCGGAGATACTCTTTTGCGTCGGGTATCTGACAAACGGTATGCACGGGTTGATGCGGGATAAAGACGGAAATCGCGGAATACTGTATTTCGTTACGGTAATATGGGCGGCAGCGCTCTCAATTTCCACTTTTGTCATAATTATCAAACGGTGCAGGGTCTCTGCTGCGAGAAAATTATGGTATATTCCCGTGCTGCTGATGATCGTCGGCATCGCTCTTATGACAGTGTACTATGTGAACGGCGGTGCAATAGAGATAGGCGAGATCAAGCTGTATCATTTTCAGGATGTTGTGGCATTTCTTTTCATTGCGCCGTTTGAAGGCATGATACAGATCGGTATTATCCCGTCGAGCAGCGGTTACAAGCAGGTATTCGGAAAATCTCACCTTAATGCGGCTATCATTGACAGCAGCGGCAAAACCGTGATCGCATCATCGGGATACACAGACTCCCCGGCATCGGAAAATGTGCGGGTAAACGAGCTTCCCATATCCGGAGGTTCGGTAAGGTGGACAGAGGACATCTCGGCGCTTGCGAGACTTGAAAGCGAGCTTGAAAACGTGACCGAGGTGCTTGACGGCGAGAACGATCTTATACGCTGCGAAAACGAGCTTTTGCAGGAACGTGTCGGCTACGAGATAAAAAACCGACTGTATGACGATGTTGCCGAAGCCGTTCGTGCGCAGTCCGGCTGGCTGAGGCATGAACTTTCCGCTGCCTTTGTGCAGGGTGGTACCCGCGAGAGACTGGTGCATTACGCCGTGGTAGGTGTATATATAAAGCGGTTATGCATGATGACGCTTGCGGCGTATGAGCACAGGGAGCTGTCATCGGGAGACCTTACGATCGCCATACATGAAGCGTTCGCATTTATGATGTTATCGGGCAGGTACTGCGAGGTCACAAGCGAGCACGAGTTCAGTGTTCCCACAGAGCTGATGATCGCTGTTTACATGATATTTGAGGATATCATAGAGGGCAGTTATGACCTGATAGGATGCTGCGGCGCAGAGATAACCGATGAAAACGGGTTTATGCTGAAGCTGTCGCTCGATATACCGGAGCTTCCAAATGTGACCGCGCACACAAATTCATTCCCGGTCACGGTAACATCATGGTATGAAGACGATACGGCGTATATAACAATAACACGCAGGAAGGAGAAGCCGACATGACCGACATCGGAGCTGTCAGCGAGGCTATCAGCGGGACGCTGCTGTTATGGTCTGCAATAACTGTCATTTCGCTTGGCTATGCAGCAATAAAATGCTTTCAGCTTGCGGCATCAAAATACTTTACAGTGGTTTCCTGCGCTGCCGGCACAGCGTCACTTGTCATGAATCAGGTAATGCTTGCCGCAAAAAAGGATATGACCGAGTTTCCGTGCATTGCGGTACTGCTCATAAACGTGTTTTTTACTGCGACGGCGGTCTTGCTCTTAATCAAGCTGCTGAGATACAGAAAAGACGGTATCAGCGGTGTTTCGGTAAAAGAAGCGATAGACAGCCTTCCCACGGGGATATGCTGCGCTTTGCCGAATGGCGCGCCGATACTCATAAACGACAGAATGAACGCTATATGCACGGAGCTAACGGGTATGCCGATTGGCGACGCGAATGATTTTTCGGAAATGCTGGTGAGCGGGAGCCTGACCGGTGTGATAGAATCGGGAGAAAAGCCCGTGGTGCGAACGGCAGGCGGTAAGGTTTACAGCTTCATACTGAACAGCTTCGATATGGACGGTGCAGCTTGCCGCGAACTGCTTGCAGCCGACACCACCGACATTTACGCACGGATTGAGGAACTGCGGGAAAAGAAACGCAGAGCGGAAATGCTCAATAAGCGTCTGAAAGCGCTGACGGGTACAATAGAATACATCACTATGAGCCGTGAGCTTATGACGATGAAAGCGGCGCTGCATGATGATCTCGGACGGTGTCTCATGCTTGTGAAGCGGTATCTGTGCGACCCCAACAGCGTGGACATAAATGACATCACCGAACTTTGGAGCCTGAGCATACGGAAGCTTGAAAACGAAAGCCCCGAGTTCTGGCAGACCCCGTACTATGTGCTTGAAAAGCAGGCTGATCTGCTGGGGATAGAGCTGACGGTCATCGGTGAAATGCCGCCTGAGCCGAACTATGCCGAACTGATAAATTCGGCAGTATCAACGCACCTGCTCAACGTGTTCGAGCACGCACACGGCACAAAAGCGCAGATAGTTTTCGGCGAGGACAACGGTTTTCACACCATAAGAATGACGAACGACGGAGACCCGCCCGAGCCCGATATGACGGAGCGCGGAGGGCTGAAAACGCTTAAAGAGCTTGCGGTAATGCTCGGCGGCAGCACAAGACTGACTGCCGTTCCCGCATTCGTATATGAAATAATACTGCCAAAGGGAGAATGAAAATGGCGTACAGTGTAGTGATAGCCGAGGATTATAAAATGGCACGAGATGTGTTTGCCGCGACAGTTGAGGACTCGGAGCTTTTCACGCTTGCGGCGGTATTCAACACCGCTTACGAAGCAATGGACTGGTTTGAGCATAACACCGCCGACCTTGTGCTTATGGACGTTCTTATCCCGGGCAGCATCAACGGCATCAGCGCCGCAAAGATCATCAAGGAGCGCTCTCCGGCTACAAAGATAATAATTGTGACATCAATGCCCGAAATATCATACATAGACCGTGCCAAAGCTGTGGGAGCCGAGAGCTTCTGGTACAAGGAGCTTCAGGAGCAGCCTCTTTTAGAGCTTATGACGCGGACGGTGAACGGTGAGAGCATTTACCCTGCACAAAGCCCAGTGGTGCAGTTCGGCAGTACCTTAAGCAGCGAGCTTACAGGGCGCGAAAAGAGCGTGCTTCGGGAGTTGGTGGACGGGCGCTCGAATAAAGAGATCGCAGAAAAGCTCGGCATTGCTGAAAATACTGTGAAGATGAACATAACGAATATGCTCACAAAAACAGGCTACAAAAGCAGGCTTGAACTCGCGCTCAAAGCCCGTCACCTCGGGCTTGTGATAAGAGACTGATATATATTGCAAGGAGACCTGAAACGGTCTCTTTTTTATCGGAATACAGACTTTTGGGTGTAGTCAAAAGAAAAGTTTTGTGCTATAATGAAAAATGTAAAATTGTGCTATGGAGAAAATTGCTATGAAACGAATACTTGCGGCAGCTGCCGCGTTACTGCTTTTTGCAACAGTTCTGTGTACATATACATCCGCATTTGACGCCAACGATTATGACTACGGTGGCGGTGGCTACGATTACGGCGGAAGCTCGTGGGATTACGATGACGATGATGATTACAGTTACGGTGGAGGCTATTCAAACAGCTACGATGACGATGATCATTATTACGGAAGCTCCGGCGGCAGCAGCGATATGACATGGGAGGAGACCCTCATCACAGTAGCTGTTGTGGCAGCAGCGCTCATAATCGTAGGAATCTGGGCAAACAAACCCCTGAAGTCGTCCAAAAAAAAGCTGCCGGCACCCCGTTCCCGACAGGTCACAGTGCCTAACCGCAATGCCGAAGTATGCAGCGCTGTGCAGCAGTCTGATCCTTCGTTCAGCAGCGAACAAATGCTCACATTTGCGAAAAATACCTTTATCGCTGTGCAGGATGCATGGTGCGCGAAAGACCTTGAACCTGTGCGCGGTCTGATGCACAACAACCTCTACAGCACCACTCTGAAGCAGGTACAGGCGAAGATAGACCAGCACGTTACATACCATTATGAAAACTACACCTTTAGGAACGTGTACCTCACAAGCTATGTGCGTGACAGCGAATACGAATACATCACGGTATATCTGAACACCCAGTATATTGACTATCAGGTCGATGACAACACCGGAAACATCATCAGAGGCGACAAAACGACTATGTGGAAGATGCGCTATCTGATGAAGTTCATGAGAAGCGTGGAGCGGCAGTCAGAACAGCCGAAATTCTGCCCGAACTGCGGTGCTCCGCTTGATATAGCAAGCTCCGGCAAGTGCTTATACTGCGGCAGTACCGTCACGACAAGCAGCTTTGACTGGCTGCTCAGCGACTTCACGACTGTCCGCGCAGACACAAAAGACGATGGTATCAGGATATAACGGGAGGAATGCAGACGGTGAAACGGTTATTTGCGATAACAGCCGCTTTTTTGCTCACAGTCGTACTGCTGTGCATCAGCGTTTCCGCGTTCGATGCCAACGACTATGACTACGGCGGCGGGGGCGGAGGTTATTCATACAGCTACGACGACGATGACGACAGCGGCGGCGGAGACCTGACATCACTGCTGCTTGCGGTAGTGGTCGTAGCCATAATGTGCGTGTATTGGTGGATAAAGGGGATTATTGACAAACACAGGAAAAAGAAAGAGCCTGCACAGGCACCTGCTTCCTTGCCAAATCGAACAGCAGAGATAACCGGGCTGCTGCGTCAGTCTTATCCCGACTTCGATGGCGAGAATATGAAAGCGCTTGCAAAGAAGGCATTCATTGATATACAGAACGCAAGGTGCACGCGTGACCCCGAGCCTTTGAAGAATATAATGTATGACGGGCTTTGGCGTGTTATTTTGGGCAATATTGAGGACGACATGATAGAACACGTCACAGTACATTCTGAGAATATCGCGATTACGCAGAGCTGGCTTACAAGCTATGTCCGCGAGGGAGGGTATGAATACATCGGAGTGTATCTGAACGCTAAATATACCGAATACCGGACAGACGACACAACGGGTGCAATAATAAGCGGAGATGCTGCCGCGCAAGTCAGGGAACACTACCTTATGAGGTTTGCAAGAAGTCTGAACAACCCGTCCGACCAGCCGAAATACTGCCCGAACTGCGGAGCGCCGATGGATATTGCAAGCTCCGGCAAGTGCACATACTGCGGCAGCACCGTCACGACAAGCAGCTTCGACTGGCTGCTCAGCGACTTCACGACTGTAAGAAGCGACACCAAGGACGACGGTATCAGGATATGAAAGGAATTTATTATGAAGAAAGCTATGATAGCATTATTTACGATGATTGCAGCCGCTATGCTCTGCACAGCTTCCGTTTCTGCGGAGAACAGTCAGACTTTCGCCGCCGCGCCTGCGAAGGTCTGGTATAAGCTTGTGAATCACGACAGGGTATCTTTGAAATGGAACGCAGTAAGCGGCGCGGACGGGTATTATCTGTATAAGCTCAACAGCAAGACTCACAAATACGCAAAGATAGGAAGAATAACAAAGACCGTCTGCACGCTCAAAAGCCTTGCTCCGGAAACGGCATACACCTACGCGGTGACTGCTTTCAAAAAATCCGGAAACAAGATGACCGAGAGTGCAAAACGCAAGGTAACATTCACTACACCGCTGAAATGGTATTACGCAAAAGGAAACGGCAGCTTTGTCGGTGACAATGACCCCAAGTATGACAGTGAGAATTTGTACAGATACCATTACGACGGCAGCGGTTTGCAGAAATTCAACTATTTCAGTCTGCTGCCGAAGGAAAGCACGGAGGGCATGACCGAGGAGTCATACAAGCTGAACGATGTTTGGCAGGACTGCGGATATATCTATCTGTCACTCACAAACCTCGGTTATTTTGTGGACGACGTTGGCTGCATCACAGAGACATACCTCATAAAGAGCGGCGGCAGCAAGCTCGAAAGAGTGTATGTGTCGGACAGACCCGACAAAAAGCTCTGCATTGATGCAGACACTGTGTACACAGGAAAGGACAGCGGTATAAGCAACGGCGAGGAGTTGTATATCACCGAGGCAATGGTATCAAAGACAATGCACGATAAAAACGGCGCGCTCCGCGAAGTGCCTCTGTTCAAGGAGCGGGGCAGCTACATCAGCAATTTCGTCACCGACAACGAATATGTGTATTTCTTCACATCGCCCTACCGTGTATCGGAATATGACAGCTACGACTATGGTTATGAGCCGTCCACACTTGCGAGCCTTTACAGGATAAAGTGCGATGAACCGGGTGAACTGACTTACAACAGCTACGGCTATATCCGGTACCCTGAGACAGACGGAATCGCCGAGTGTATCTGCGGTATCTGCTACGACTATACCGATAACGGAATAAATATGATCGGCGTATCGGGCGGGTATCTGTATTTCAGCATACGCGAGCAGGAAAACGATGACGGCACTTACAGCTACTCTCTTTGGCGCATTCCCACCGACGCGGAGAACGAGATGCCCGAAAAGCTGTGTGAAATGCAGTTTGAGACGCTTTCCGATATGCGCATAAGCGGAAACTATCTCTATCTCCTCGGCAACAAAAAAGGCTGCCGCGCAAAGCTCACAGGCAGCTTCAAGCTCCAAAAGATATTCACATTGCCGGACGGGTACTTCTATGAGTATGATGAATATGATATTCTCGGCAAAGCAGCACCGATGGTGATAGACGGAAGCTATATCTATATCACATCTTCCGACGGCAAAGCATACTATCGGGCAAAATTAAACGGCACGAACCTGACTAAGAGTACAGCGCCGTTTGTTTGGAGGTAATAAAATGAAAAGAGAATACATGAAAAAAGTATCAAAAACAACAGCAGCTCTGATGTGTGCAGCGATCATTACAGTATCGGGCTGCTCACAGAACAGCACGCCCGCGGAAAGCACAACGACCGCTGCACAGACAACAACGACAACAGCAGAGGAAACGACCGCAAGCGAGGCAACGACAACAACATCGGAAACTGCGGAGACTACCGCAAGCGAGACAACGACGACAGCAGACGAATCGGGCGAAGCCGCGATGATACGAGAAACGCTCGGTGATGTTCTGGCTTACTCGCGCCCCGAATATATGGTGAAGGAAGAGATTGAGAACAGTCATTCCTATATTTTGGATACCGACGAATTTTATATGAGCACCGATATAAGTCTGTCCGACGGTTCTGTGAAGGGCACTGCCGATGCAATAATGGAGACCGCGGACGAGCTTAAAGAGAAAGTTGAGGATTCGTTCCCGAACTGTCTCGCGTCAGACCCCGAAAAGCTTGTCTCGGACTTCGGCGTTGAGGAAGTTATTATCGATTTTGCCTATTCGGACGAGTACGAGGGCGAAAATTACAGCGTTACCGGCTCGATAGTGTTTATCCCGTCCGGCGAATATATGGCGCAGGCAAACTTTGTGTATATGGATATATCCGACAACGGCGAGAACTATGAAAACCTGTACTATGATTTTCTTGACATTATCTACTCCGTTGAGCTGATCGCGCCGGAAACTTCCGTAACAGAAGCCGCGGCGGAAAATAACGACGATCCGATCTACGACAGCGACCCCGAAAAGCACCCGTTCAAACTCGGAGTGTGGCTCGTCAATCCTGAAGCGGACTACGAACATCCTTATTGGGAAGCATACTACTGCTTCAAAGAGGGTGGACACGGCGGATTTCTCAGTCAGGATGCGGGTATAGGACTGAATTACAGGTATGAAATGGTCAGCGAGGATAAGATACGTTTTGAAGTAGGAATGGACGGGGAATACTTCTACGAAGAGATAATTGAAAAAATATCGGATGATTGTTTCCGGATGAAAAATGAAAACTCCGAAATTAGTGTCTGGACATATCTTGCTCCTCCGACGCCGGAATTCAGCTTCTACGACAATCAGTCCCTCGGCGAGATGGCAAGGTTCATTTACGGTATGGGGCAGTACAGCATTGCCGATCCGATCGTTGAGACAGGCTATGAGCTGGGAATGATATCGGTGGTGATACGCGACCCGTCTGTCGGGGACTATGCAAAGTCCATACTCGAATGGTATAATATCGACAGATACACCGGGAAAGGTCACGATGTATTAAGCGGCGATTCGGTAGATCTTACCGTGCTTGAAGGCAGTTGGGCGGATATGCCCGAACCGCATTGTCTGTTCTGAACGCAATACAGAGGTAAACAGCATTTTTGTGGCTGCTGCTCCGGAAAGCCTTATGCGCCCGGACAATATGCCGGATGCTATGGGATAATACACAGTCAATATTCCTGTTTATACAATAATGGCTACGGCAAATGGACAGGCGAAAAGAAATATCAGATAAAAGAAACGCCTGCTGTCGTTGACATCAGCAAAACATAACACCGCCCCTGCCTTACAAGCGGGGGCGGAAATGCAGATACGTATTATTGCAGAAAAGGAAAACGAATGAAAAAGTACGCATTATTTCTGATATTTACTCTGTTAATAATGATAGGCGGCTGCACAAATACACAAGGCGGTGAAAGTGATATGAAAGATGCCGAAGCGATACTTACTTTCAGTTCTTTCGACGGCGGCGGTCCGGAATACAGCATTGTGCTCGGTTCGGAAATCGTGTCTTACAAGCGCTCGATAAAATACGCAAAGGCAAATCACAAAGAGCTTAACGGCGCGGGATATACGATAACCTACACTTTCACGGGACTTACTCCCGGCGAGACGGAGATGACCGTTGAGGAACGTTCGCCGATAAGCGGCAACAGAGATCACAGGTATTCTGTGAAGGTGGATAACGATCTCAGGGTAACGATAGAGCTGCTGGAGGTGACAGAACGGCTTCCGGGTGAATCGGAGGAATAGCTCACTCCGCACTCCAGTATGAATTGCATATCTCCCACGCCGCGCTCGTATTATCAAGGTATTATCACAAGTGCCGATAACGTGCAGCCTTTCTTTGCAGCGGCATACGCCTTATGATGTCCGTCGAGCAAAGCGCAGATAAAGCCGTAATCGTAGTAAGCGACCGCCCTCGGAGCATTATCCTTGTCAATGCTTTCAAGATAGCACGCTGCTCTTTCGATGTCAAGTGCGGAATTTGACTGCGTGGGATAGATGTATGCGGGAAATCCTTGTGTAATGGTCAGAAACTCGCTGTTGTAATAATCGGAACACGCGGCATCGGTATCCGTCATTTCGTCGGGAACATTCATAAAGAAATGCCCGCTGCCGTCGGTGGGATAAAGCTGTGCGTCCGCTATAACATAATATCCGTTATCGAGCAGGTCAAGTATAGGTTCAATGTTTTGCATCGCCGTCCGAAAATCGGTATAGTCCGAATTGATGATATCGCGAACAGCTTTCAATTCTTCACAGTCGGTCTTTTCGATGCCGTAACCTCTTGCAAGCAGCGCGCAGCAGGTCGGACATTCGGGATATTCTCCCTGCACGATAGGTTTCCCGTTCAGCAAAAACGATGATCTTACCATATAGTCATCTGTCGGCTCAGAATAATCATGAGTCAGTGCTTTCTTTCCGCCGCTGACTTTGATCAGCGCTGCTTCGCGGCACCATAGACAATCATCGATGATTATTTTTCTCTCAATTTCTATCATTTGGCATTTCTCCAACGTTTATTCGGCATGCAGGTTCATTCCTCTTTGTCGAAAATATACTTTTTGTATCACATCACACGGGCATTCGCCCGTTTTACCGTTCGTTACTATTCAGTAACTGGCGGCTTTTTCTGCCCCGCAGGCGGCGGACACGCCGCAAGCACAGCTATGTACAAATATCACATTTTTATCCGCAGGAATTTGTGCAAGTAAACAAAAATGTCATAAAACCGTATTCATTGATAGAAAAAATGTCGAAATAGTGCTACAATAATGGTATAATGAAAACAGTATGGTTACAAATTGCTATACGCCCCCCGGAAGCGCAGTCCGGACACGATAGTAATACTGCAACAGCGATCCACGAAAGGAAGATATCAGTGACATTCCCAACCGCAGATGACAGTCAGATAGTCGATATGTATTTGCAGCGGGACGAGCAGGCTATAAGCTGCACTTCCGTAAAATACGGCAAGCGTATCCGTTCGCTTGCAAGGCACATAACAGAGGACGAATGTACTGCCGACGAGTGTGAGAACGATACATATATGGAAGCATGGAACAGGATCCCGCCCCATGAGCCGCGCGATTATCTGTATGCGTTTCTTGTGAGGATAGTCCGTCACATCGCGCTCAACCGCTGTGAGAAAAACAACGCCCTCAAACGCAAGGCAAGCCTTGTGTCCCTGAGCGATGAACTGAACGATTGCATTGCCGCTCCGGACAGCACGGAGAGCGTGGTAGATGACATGGCTCTGAAAGAATCGCTCAATTCCTTTCTCGCCGGGCTCGAACCCGAAAAGCGCAATATTTTCATGCGCAGATACTGGTACACCGACGAGATAACCGAGATAGCGGAACGTTTCGGCTATTCGGAAAGCAAGATAAAGTCGATGCTTATGCGAATGAGGGAGAAGCTCAGAAAGCATTTTGAGAAAGACGGGATCGGTGTTTGATTATTCCCGCGCCGTAACGCAACGCGGATATTAAAAAATCTGCTTATTTGTATGAAAGAAAAAATCTGCATGACGCAATGCGTAAATGGAGGATATTGAATGTGAACGGAAAACAATTGTTAGAAAAAATGGATCTTGTTGATCCGCAGTTCATTGAAGATGCCGACAAGCTCCCGCGCAGAAAGCCGATCATGTGGCAGGCATGGTTTGCTGCCGCGGCGTGTCTTGCTCTGACCGTACTGTCCGGATTCATGCTGGCTGCGACATCGGGGGATGCGTATATTCCGGTGGAATCGCCGGGCGAGACAGCGAGCATCTTCGGCGGAGCGCTCCCGTTAGTGCTGCTCGGAGTGTCTTTGCTTGCGGCAGTCGGTATAATCGCGTACATTTTCAAGAAAAGGCGATGACCTGTATGTCATCTGCGGTGTGCTGTTTTCGGACGGCACACCGTTTTTTTATTTGCGCAGCCGTTATTATTACTTCGGCAACTGAGTATTGTTAATGCCGGTAAGTCAAATATCTGTTCTTTCTTTCCCGCGGGGAGAAAGAACAAAATTACCATTACTTAATTGCCGCTGTAATAACAATTGGTTCGTAAAGTTGGACCATTGCGTTCTCTTCCACCCGCTCCGGCGGGGTAGAGAACAAATGGTCAAGGCATTAAATTGCCGCATAAATAAAAAAGCTGTACAAACCAGGAAAAATGTGCTATAATATATAATAATGGTTTAATAATAATATATCTGGAGGAAGTATGAATTACCTGCTTTTTACCGAACTCGCCATGACAGCCGCGGCTGCCGTGAGCTTTGTGTACGGCGCAGTCAAATACCTCAGACCGCACAAGCCCCTGTACGCTTCTATGATCGTACTGGGTGTCGGGTGTATAATGATCGGAAGAGCGCACACTCTTCTGCGCATGATCTCGGGACTTGACACGCTGAACCTGTTCCATGTCGGAATGCTCGGAACCGTCGGAGCATTCGCATTCTTCTTCTCTGCGAACTTCGGACAGATAGACTCCATAGTTGACGGCGGAGAAAAGGAACTGTTGAAATACCGCATCATTGCGCTTTCCGGTCTTGTGATACCCGCTGTTCTTTACGTCACCGAGCTTATGAGTCCCGACAAGAGGGCGGAAAAGATAGCCAACGGCTTTGTCGCAGTCGCAGTCGCAGCGTCCTCATATTTCCACGTCAAGCATCTCCTCATTCCCGACATTGATTACGGCATCGTCCGCTGTCAGCGCGGTTACAACGCACTTGCGCTGATATACGGGATACTGTGCATGATCGAGATAAACACCAAAGCATACGGTATGATCGTGCCGGATATCATCGTAAGCGTTCTGGAATGTGCGGTCACGCTTATGATAGTACCTATGGTTCACAGGGGGGTTCTTAAATGGAGCAGATGAGCGAAATACTGTTTATATGCATGAGTCTGCCGATGATCCTTATCCTGTTCGTTCTGCCGGACAAGAAATCGCGGCTTTTTCTCGGTTATCTTATCATAGGCACACTCATCTGCCTTATTGCGGGAGCGCTCAACATTTTCCTGCTGGGACTCTTCGACAACGATGTAAATTATGTAACGACCGCGATCACGCCGATCAGCGAGGAACTGCTGAAAGCCATTCCGGTGCTGTACTTCGCTCTGGTATTCTCCGACGACCGCGAAACCCTGCTTTCGATCTCGTTCTCTCTGGGCATAGGATTTGCGATCCTCGAAAACGCGGTTATACTTGTGCAGAATATAAGTTCTGTCTCTATCATCTGGGCGCTTGCGCGGGCAATAGGAACAGCACTGATGCACGGTGCCTGCACCGCATTTTCCGGTATCGGAATAAGCTATGTGCATAAGCGCCGGAAGCTGTTTTTCTGCGGAACATTCGCTCTTCTGATAGCGGCAGTCATCACCCACGCAACTTTCAATGTGCTTGTGCAGTCACATTTCCGCGTTGCCGCGTTCATTCTCCCTTCACTTCTGTATATTCCGTTTATAATCCGTGAATTCATCAAGCGCAGAAAAAAAGCACCCGCACATAAAAAGTAACAAAGATCCGGACACTAAATCGGTCATATCAATACAAACAAAAAGCAAAGACCTGCATTTCCGACAGGTCTTTGTTTTTTACTGTATTCCGAAAGGTGAGTGCGAAGCGTGTAAAAGTCTTTGGAAAGGTTTCCCCCAATAAAGCTGCCGGTTTACGACAGCTTTCTGAATACCGGGATAACATCGAGAGGAGCGGGAACGGTGACGAATCTGCCGCCGTCAACGATCTGCTTGTCATCGAGGGATTCCCACCTGCCCGCAGGGAGGTAGAGACTGCGCTCGCGTGCGCCGAGTTCGAGTATCGGGGCAACGAGATACTGCGAACCGAACATGAACTGCTCCGGGAGATCCCAGCACTGCTTGTCGTCCGGGAACTCGTAGAACATCGTTCTTATGAGGGGCGCGCCGGTCTTTGACGCTTCTTCCATGAGGGAAGCAACGTAGTCCTTGAGGGATTCACGCACGCCAAGGTATTTCTTCATAATGTCGAAGCATTCGTCGCCGTAACTCCATATCTCGTTCGGGTGACCGGTGTAAAGATATCCGCCGCCGGAATCACGGTCGTCGAGAGTCGGAATATCCCAGTCGGGACCACGGTTGCCGTGCATACGGAATACCGGGCAGAACACGCCGAACTGATACCAGCGGATAAGCAGCTCGATGAAGTCGGGATCGGAGCTGTCCTCGGTCATGAAACCGCCGATATCGGTAGTCCACCACGGGATACCCGCAAGACCCATGCTCTGACCGGCTATGACCTGATCCCTGAACGACTCGAAGTTGGACTGCACATCGCCTGTCCATACAAGTCCGCGGTACTTCTGACCGCCGACCCATGTTGAGCGCACAAGGTTGACGAAATCCGTCTCGCCGTCCGCGGTGAAGCCGTCACTGAACGCTTTGAGGTACATCTTCGGGTATTCGCAGCCCACTTTTGAGCCTCTGCCGGAGTAGTAACGATAGTTGTCAAAATCGTAAGCCACACTGTCCGGCTCGGAGTTGTCCAGCCAGAACAGGTCTATACCGAGATCGCGGTAGTTCTTTTTGCAGGTGTTCCATACAAAATCCCGCGCCTCCGGATTGAAGAAATCCACTGTACCGCAGTCGCCCTGATAATCGTATGTCTGCTGCGAGCCGGTATCCGTGTAGCTTATCAGACCGTGCTGATCCATGGGGTAGTAGTTCTCGCTGCGCTTATCTACAGACGGCCATACAGACACCATTACCTTTGTCCCCATGCCGTGCAGTTCTTCCACCATAGCACGCACCTTGTCACGCGGCCAGTATTTCTCGTCGAACTTCCAGTCACCCTGCACAGTCCAGTGGAAGAAGTCGATAACGATAACATCGAGGTGAATGCCGAGTTCCTTGTATTTGCGGGCAACTTCGAGGACTTCATCGGGAGTGCGGTAACGCAGCTTGCACTGCCATAATCCGAGGTAATTTTTGCTCATGACGGGAGCGCGTCCGACGCATTCGGTGTAGTTCTCAACTATCTTTGCGGGAGTCTCGTCCGCTGTTATCCAGTAGTCAACCATGTCCGTTTCA
Source organism: Ruminiclostridium sp. (assembly GCA_017941355.1). Lineage (GTDB taxonomy): Bacteria > Bacillota > Clostridia > Oscillospirales > Ruminococcaceae > Ruminiclostridium_E. The sequence goes on from JAGAWN010000099.1 coordinate 14,158, forward strand.
TCGGCAGTCCATTTGGTAATGTTCTTGCCGAAAGCCGCTTCACCGGTAGCAGGGTTGTTCCAGAGCATACCGTAGCCCTTGTCCGAGATGACGAACGGCACGGTCACCTGCGAATTGCGCTGTTCCAGCGGCAGCACGCAGCCCTTGAGGTCGAGTATCGGCATCTGGTACTGACCCATGCCGTAAAGCTTTTCGTCGGGATCGGCTTCAAACCGCACCGTGAGTCTGAATCCGTCGGAGGCTATTCCCTTGTATTCGCGGGAAACTATCTTGTAGCAGATAGATTCCTTGCGGATAGAGCCGCCGTAACTGCTGTAGTATTCCTGGAGTATCAGCTTATCGTTTCTGTAGAAGCAGATTATGCCGACATTATTAACTGTGGCTTTGAGCATACCGTTGGTTATCTGCGCACACTTTTTTTCGCTGTCAACAGATATCTGAGCGCTGTGAGATACCTCCTCCGTCAGCGCGTGTTCGTGACCGGGCATCTGCATAAGCTTTGTTGCGCGCACGCGAAGCGCGTTCTTACCCCAGCCGTCAATGCGGAGCGTCTCGTTGCGGAGTCTCATTACAAGTCCGCCGTTGTCCTCAAAAAATCTTATCATGTTGTAGTCTCCTTCCGGGATATTGTTTACAATTATTATAAACTATCGGACAGGATTTTGCAAGTGGATTTGTAAATTTTTGAAAATATATTGCCGTATGTGTATTTTTCTGATATAATTTTATTGGAAAATTTTTGTTAAACGCGCAACCTTTTGTCGGAATCTGCGTCTTTATTATCGGAGGGGATAGAATATGCAAGACAGCGAAATAGTTGAACTGTACTGGTCACGCAGCGAAAACGCGATCGCCGAGACGGGAACGAAATACGGCACATTCCTGCACGGCATAGCATTCAACATACTCGACAGCAACGAGGACAGCGATGAGTGCGTGAACGATACATACCTGAAAACCTGGAATTCCGTCCCGCCGAACAAGCCCATAAAGCTCGGAGCGTACCTTGCCGCGATAACCCGGAATCTCGCTATCACGGTTTTCCGCAGCCGCAACACTGCATCCCGGAGCGGCTCACAGTACGCACTCTCCCTCGACGAGCTTGCGGAGTGCGTTTCCGGCGGCGAGACTCCGGAGCTGCAGGCGGAATCGGGAATGATAACCCGCACCATAAACGAATATCTGCGCTCGCTGTCGGCGGATGCGCGAGTGATCTTTGTATGCCGTTACTTCTACAATGACTCGATAAACCGCATTGCAGGCTACTTCGGGGCGAGTGAGTCAAAGGTGAAAAGCTCGCTTTTCCGGACACGCAAAGGACTGAAAAAATATCTTGAAGAAAAGGGGATCGAAGTATGAAAAAAGAAATGCTCTCCGATGAAATCGGCAAGATAGACTCCGATATAATAGAAGAAGCAGCCGAAAAACGCATGGCGGGCGAAAACTCCGCGCCCGTCCGCAAGCGTAATCCGGCTCTTGCAATAACCGCGGTGCTTGTTGCGGCAGCGGCGGCGATAACCGGAGTCGTGGTGATACCGAAGCTGAACGCAGGCACTGATATCCCGGTCGGAACCGACGTTCCGGCAATAACAACCACCGCTCCCCCGGAGGAGCAGACCGCCGCTCCGACAACAAGCACGGCTGTTCCCGACGACAGCAGCGCGTCCGAGCAGGAGAACGGCTATGACCGCGTGCGTCCGCACAGCGACATAGTTTCCGACGTTTCGGCTGTCACAGTGTCCGGCGGCAGCATCGCCCCTGACAGCGATCTTCGCATATCTCTCAGCAGGGACATAAGCGAGGAAGAGCTTACAGAGCGTCTTGTACTCTCGCCAAAGAGCGAGTTCACACTCACCCGGGAGACAGACAGCTCATACCTGCTCTCCGCAAAGAGCGACTTCGCCCGGGGCAGCCTTGTTAAGCTTGCGGTGACCGACGACGGCGGAGACGTTGCGGACAGCTGGGCATTCCGCACCGCAGACAGATTCGAGGTATCTTCCTGCTATCCCTCCGACGGTGCCATGGCAGCCCCGGATACCGGCATAGAGATAGAATTCACCGCTCCCCCCACGCCCGACAATGCCGCGGACTACTTTTCGATAAAGCCCGAAGTCCGCGGAAAGTTCAGCGTTATCGACAACACGCTCTGCTTCGTGCCGAACGATCTGCTGGATATAAACAGAATATACACCGTTACCGTGAAAGCCGGATATACTTCCTCGGACGGCGAGAAACTGGAGGAGGACTGCCGGTTCAAGTTCAAAACCACGGTTTACGCTTCTTCCGGAGACACATACCTGTTTACGGCAGGCTCAAACAGCGGCTTCTCGGAAACCTTCCTGCCCGGAGATCAGCCCTGCGTTGAGATATACTGCTCCGCGAGACTGCGCACGGCGGAATACGAAACTCACCTTTACCGTTTCGGCAGCACAGACGAGTACAAGAACGCCGTGGCGGCAAAGTCGGAGGGCGAGACGATAGACACCGCATCTCTGACCGAGGTTTTCACTTCAAACGAAAAGCCGTTCATGCGCGAAGGCAGCACATCGGCATATATAATGCTCCCGGAGGAACTTGAACCCGGCTGCTACATAGCGGATATCGCCCCCGCATCAAAAGGGGACGCAAGCCTTGCTCTGCAATATCTGATACAGGTCTCGCCCATATCGGTATATGCTCTGAGTCTCGGTGAGGAAAACATCTTATATGTCAACGATACCGAAACGGGACTTCCCGCTGCGGGTGCCAGCGTGGTGCTTGAGACCGAAACCGGAAGATACAGCGCCGCCGTCAAAGAAAACGGCATAGCATACCTCAAAACCGACGGCTGCACCGGGAACGCGGTACTCAACATAGGCGCAAAGACCGGACGCTATATCGACAGCTACATTCTCTCCGATGCGGAGAACGTAAAGTACGGCGACCTTTACTATATGTACCTCTACACCGACCGCGAGGCGTATCTGCCGAACGACACCGTAAATGTATGGGGCATAGTTATCCCGAAAACGCACGATACTCCCCTGCCCTCCGATATGAGCATTTCGCTGGACGGCGAAGCGCAGCCTGTCACTCTTTCCGATGACGGCACATTCACCGCGAAGTTCAGTCTTGTCAAGCACCGCGAGAGCTGGTGGAACGAGATCATTCTGTCCTCCGGCAAGGAGGAAATGCTCACAAAGCACGTTTCCATTCGCGAGTATGAAAAGCCGACCTACACATTTGACATCGACTCTCCGGATTATGTAATAATGCCGCAGGTAAATGAAGTTCCGATAACTCTGACGGCTGCGTATTATGAGGGTACCCCCGCAGAGAACCTGTATCTTTACTCCTCCTCCGGCGTAAGCGTACCCGACAAGCTCCGGACCGACAGCACCGGTACAGCTTCCGCAACTGTAAAAGCTGCGGACTCATACTCCCGCTGGGAAGTCGGTGAATTCATGATATCCTATAATCTCACCGGCGTGGAGAACACCTACAGCTACGCGTCAAAGAGCATCCCCGCCCTGTATCACGACAGAATGCTGAAAAGCGATTACGACGAGGACACGCGGACGCTGACACTGAAAGCGAACGAACTTGACTTCACCCGCGCCGACGAGTTCTTTGCCACAGTGAAGAACGATGACGGCTGGTGGTACTCCGGCGGCGATTTTGACATCATCAAGGGTGCGCCCGCAGATAATATCCCGATCTCCGTAACCGTGCAGCGCCACCGCTGGGAAAAGAAAGAGACCGGCAGTTACTACGACTACATCGAGAAAAAAACAGTCAAGACCTACGACTACAACTATACCGTCGAGACTGCCGCAACATATACGGTATATACCGAGAACGGCACCGCAGTGATCGAAGACCTGCCGACGGATCCGGAGCTTGGCACATACACGATAGAACTGTCAATGAAAGACAGCTTCGGCTATGAGATAAACGACTACCTCTATGTCGGGAATAATCCGGAATCTGTCATGATCTACGACGGCACCGGCGTACCGCTGTTCTACAACAGAGATGCCGGCTCCCTGTTCTTTGACCTGCGCGCGCAGTCCGACAGCACCGAGCTTAACGGATACCGCACAGTAAGCACATTCACGGAGAACGAGGATATCACATTCAGGCTGAATTGCAGCAATATGCAGACTTCGTTCGAGGGGAAACTGCTGCTTGCGGTATATAACAGCGACTTTGTGGACTACACGGTGTACGATCTTGACGGGGGACGGGATATCGTCTATAGCACGACTGTAAACTGCATACCCGATGTGAACTATACCGCCGCGTATTTCGACGGCAGACACATCTATAAAGTCTCCGGCGACAGCTTATTCTTCGAGCCGGAAGAGCGCGGCATTGTGCTGACAGCCGATACCGACACGGCAAAATACGATGCCGGCGAGACCGCTGAAATAACCGTACTTGCCGCTGATACTAACGGCAATATGCTCAGCGGCGCAACTGTGATGCTGAGCGTCGTTGACGAGGCTGCATTCGCGGTTCAGGATCAGGACGCTGATCCGCTGGGAGAACTGTACCGCTTCATTTCCTACCCCTACGCGGAAAGCTACATAAGCTATGTACAGCATTTTTCCGGCGGAGGGAACATGGGAGAAAAGGGCGGCGGCGGTCCCGCGTCAGTCCGCAGACAATTCAAGGATACCGCGTTCTTCGCAAGCGCTGTCACCGACAGCGACGGTTACGCGCATTTCAGCATCGACCTTCCCGACAACCTCACCACATGGCGCGCAACGGCTATCGCAGTCTATGAGCAGTCCGAGGGCGTTCTGCTTGCCGGTAAGACACTTGAACCGGTTGTTGTGACACGTCCCGTGTTCATAACTCCGATAATGCACTCGCAGTTCGTCGAGGGCGACGATATCGCGGTAAGCGCTAAGTGCGCCGGACTCCCCGACGGCGGCGAGATAAAGGTAACGCTCACCGGCGGAGAAACGGACGAGACGGTTTACATAGGTCAGCAGGGATCCGCAGTATTCGGCAAGCTCCCGCAGGGCAGCTACACCGTTCTGTTTGAAGCTGAGGGCGACGGCGGCAGTGACGCGGTGGAAATGCCGCTGAGCGTGACCGATACTCTGCTCGAAACGAACATTACGCGCTCCGCGGATCTCGGCAGCTTATCCGGAACGGTAAAGCCTGCCGCATACCCGCTGTACGCGGCGTTCTTCAACAAGGAATATATGTTCACCACCGATCTGCTGTGCGGAATGATGTGGTATTCGGGCGACAGTCTCGATTCCCGCCTTGCCTCCGGGATAGCGAAGAAAGAACTCGGCTTTATGACAGACGAGGAGTTTTTGAACGAATTCGGCAGCGAAGTCTCCGGCGGGCTTGCAAAACAGCTTCCCGCGTCACAGGGCAGCGTCGATCTTACCGCCCGTGTCTGTGTTGCCGCGCCGGAACTTGTCGGTGCAGGCGCAAAGACCGAACTCGGATACGAACTCGATTCAAGCACCCTTGGCAATGTATGCTCCGCCTACATGGGTTTTGCGGCACTCGGCGAGCCTGTGCTGAACGACGTTAAAAAGCTGCTCACGGACAACGAGAAGATATACACCCACAGCGGCTTGCAGCTTGCGGCAGCACTTGCACTCTGCGGTGACTACCACTCCGCCTATGACGCATACATCAGATTTGTGCCGGACATCACGATAAACGACAGCGATCCCGATGCCATAAAGGCGTTCGTACCCGACAGTACCGGCAAGGAGAGCCAGTCTCTCACCCGCGCCTCCCTTATAGTATCTTCACTGCTTGGTCTGCCGGAAGCGGAGTATTTCGCGCGTTACTTATCGACAGTCGATGTGAAGTACGCGGACTGCTCGCTGGAGCTTGCGATATACACACAGAACTATGTTTCGAAAAGCGGCGGAGAAGCTTCATTCAGCTATGTGCGAAACGGCGTGACCCGGACGGTTACCATTGACCGTCACCGTCCCACCTGCATAACCTTTACCGGATCGCAGTTCGAGGAAGCGGACTTCACTCTGCTTTCCGGCGAGGTGTATGTGATAGCGAACTACATCGGACGGGTCACCGAAAACGATACTCAGCCTAAGATGAAGATATCCAAGGAGTATAAAGGCAGCATGGCGGTAGGCGAGGAGATCACCGTTGAGATAACCACCCAGCCGGGCTGCGTGGTTTATGACGTTGTGCCGTCCTGCGGCAGACTCACCGGAAGTCAGGCAGGACAGCTCGTGCGGCTGTACACCGACAGCTTCGGAAAAGCAAAGTATAAATTCACGGTAAGCACGGCGGGCGAATACGTCACCGAAAGCGCGGTCGCCTACGACTACCTGAACGGTATGTGGGGAATGACCGACCGCGGCACTATAACAACAGGGAGCGCCGATGAAAGCGCGTAACGCGGCGGCGTTCCTGCTTGCGGGAATGTTCATGTGCGGCTGCTCGGCGGATACAGATGCTCCGGCAATGACCGGCTCCGTTGCCGCCGAGGTGCCGGAGCCGGAAGCAACTGCCGTTACCGGCGGCTACACTCCGCGTTCCGGACTGCTGAAATGCCTGTATTACGAGGACGAACGGTTTCAGCTTTACGATGAGAACAGCACGGTGTATGACACCGGAAGCGCCGTTCTCTGCGGAGTTGCGCCTCACCACCTTGCCGCGGGGCATTTCATTGCGGGAATGTACCGCACTGCCGCCGAAACCGATCCCGATATAGAAACCGTCGTACTGCTGGCACCCATGCACTACGACTCGGAAAACACTCTCACCACAAGCATGAAAGGCTGGGACACGGTGTTCGGCACCGTTGAGTGCGATACCGAGGTGACAGAGCTGTTCCGCAGCGAAGCGGGAGCGGTATGTGACGACTACATGACAGAGTACGACCACAGCGCGTCCTCGCACATTCCGTTCATAAGCCGCTATCTGCCCGGGGCGAAAGCGGCCTGCCTGCTGGTATCTCCGAAAGAAAGCCGGGATATCCCGCAGCGCCTTTCAAAGCTGCTTTACGAGATCTCCCGTACAAAAAAGTGCTTCTTTGCGTTCTCCATAGATTTTTCGCACTACCTTGACCCGGACAAAGCCGAAGCCCGCGACGCGGAGACACTGCCCGCGGTGCTGAACGGTGATACCGCCGCGATAGAACGCTTCACCAACGCCAATGTTGATACGCCCTACTGTCTCAGTACATTCGTCCGGCTGTCGGAACTGCTGGGGGCGCGCATAACAAAAGCCGATCACAGCAATACATACCGTGTCGGCTCTGTCCCGTATTACAGCCGCGCACTCTTTCCGGAGGGCGTAACAAGCTATTTTGTATTTCTTTCTTCCCGATCTGCAGACTTTCCTGCTGTCTCAATCCGTTTTCCCGGAATTTCCTATCAGTTCGGAAAGCGTTTCATACAGTCTGTCCGGTTCGACAGGCTTTGAAAGATGCGCGTTCATTCCCGCCTGCAGCGAGAGCTGTACGTCCTCGTCGAACGCGTTTGCGGTCATGGCTATTATAGGCACCGTCTTAGCGTCCGAACGCTCCATGGCGCGTATCTCGGCAGCCGCGTGAAGTCCGTCCATTACCGGCATTCTCACGTCCATAAGCACGGCATCGTAGTAGAACTCCTCGCTTGCCGCGAAAGCATCCGCCACAAGCCTTCCGTTCTCGGCGTGGTCAACTTTCATATTCTTCATGGAGAGTATCTTCTTCATTATCTCCGCGTTTATCATAACGTCCTCTGCGAGAAGTATGCGTCTGCCGTTTAGATCGGCGCGCTGCTTCTGAACGGTATCCGACCTGTTCTTTCTGCGTATCGCGTTTTCAAACTCCCCTATGACGTTCGCCGCAAACAGAGGCTTTGACATAAAGCCGTCAACGCCCGCTTCCCTTGCTTCCTTTTCAACGTCGTCCCAGCTGTATGCGGTCAGTATAATGATCGCGGAATCATTCCCGGTCAGCTCACGGATACGCCGCGTTACTTCTATCCCGTCCTGCTCCGGCATTTTCAGATCCACAAGTATGAGATTATACGCTTCTCTGCGCGCAAGCCGCAGCTTGATGTTCTCCACAGCCTCGGCTCCGCCGGTGCAGATATCGGCGTTGATACCCATATCCTCAAGCACGATCCGGGCGTGTTCGCAGTCAACCGCTTCGTCGTCTATGACCAGCACGTTCAGATCCTGCGGTCTTATGCCGCAGGCGCCGCCGGCACTCTTTTCGCTTGTTTTCAGCGTGACGTTCACGGTGAAAGTCGTTCCCCTGCCCTTTTCGGACTCTACCGAAATGTTTCCGTTCATCATCTCCACGATGTTCTTTGTGATCGCCATTCCGAGTCCCGTACCGCCGTACTTGTTGGTGGTAGCGCCGTCCTCCTGGCTGAAAGCCTCAAATATCCTCGGCAGGAACTCCTTGTCCATGCCGATGCCGGTATCTTTCATCACGAAACGGATAGTGCATTTGTCATCGTAGGTCTTGACATTCTCGGCGGTGAACGTTACAGTCCCTCCGGCAGGCGTGAATTTCACGGCATTGCCGAGAATGTTGATTATCACCTGCTTTAGCTTCATGTCGTCGCCGATGTAGTAGTCCGAAAACTTTCCCGTAAGGCGGCAGTCGTAGTTCAGGTCCTTGTCGCGGCACTGACCGTTTATCATGGTGTTTATCTGCTCCAGCATATTCATGAACGAGAATTCCTCGTTTTTCAGCACCATGCGTCCGCTTTCGATACGGCTCATGTCGAGAATGTCATTTATAAGTTCGAGAAGATGCTTTGCGCTGCCGTTGATCTTTTCAAGCTGATCGCGGGTCTCGGGGGAAAGATTCTTCTCTTTCAGAGCAATGTTGTCAAGTCCGATGATAGCGTTCATCGGAGTTCTTATTTCGTGGCTCATGTTGGACAGGAAAGCGGTCTTTGCCACATTCGCCTGCCTCGCTTCCTCAAGCGCAAGAGCAAGAGCATCGTTCTGTCTGCGCTGATCGCGTATAACATCTGTAATATCGCTTTTCAGCAGTATATAGAACCTGGCTTCCGGATCCACAACATAGAACATGAAGCGCTTGTTGTATATTTCACCGCCGATCTCACAGGTAACATCGACAGTGTAAGGCTCGCTTTCGGACAGCTTCATCTCAATCGTCTCTGCGGAAAGCGCCCTGAGCAGTTCCTCTTTGTCATGCACCTTTCCGGAAGCCGCAGGGATCACCTGATCCCAGATATACTCCATATACGAACCGTTGTTGTTCTTCGGGAAAATGCTGCCCTTGCCGGCTTCCTCGCGGCTGCCGATGACTACCCCGTAGCTGCCGTTGACGATATAGCTTACCATGTCATACTGCTTGGCAAGCACCTTGTCGTTGAGCACCTCCGTTACCTTTTCGGAGTTATACTCACTCTCAACGCCCAGTACGATAATATCGCCGGTTGCGGGATCCTTTCTCATGGACGCCGAATACTTGATAAAACACTGCCTGCCGGACTGACGGCGTGAGAAGATAACAAGGGAGGCGGGTCCCTCTCCGAGGTAGTATTTCTGCTTCAGCTTCTCAAGATCGAAAGTCTCGACGTAGTTCTTTCTGTCGCTTTCCAGCGGCATATTCGCCATGCGCACTTTGATGAGATCCTCTATCGGCGCACCCACTTTGTCCGTGAAGTACAGATCCCGACCGCGGACTTCCTCCACGAATCCTTTTGTAAGATTTGAGCGCAGAGCGGCAAGGCTCTCGTCCGCCAGCGTGTTCAGTTCCTTGTTCAGCTCGTCGTACATCGCCTGAGTCTGACGCTGACTCTCCTTGATCTCTGTTATATCGAAATATGTGCAGTACGCGTACATCTTATCTGCGTATTTTGTGAACGAGTAATGTATGCAGACCCAGATCCAGTTGCCTTTCATGGTCTGCTTGCGGACGTTGAGATGATTTGTCCCGCTGCGTGTAACATGGTGTCTGAACAGATATGCCACTTCGTCGCGGTCATCGGGGTGAATGGTTTTCATCGTACCGCCGCTTTCCGCTTTTATGAATTCTTCGGAGGAACCCTCCATCATATCGGTGAACTCTTTTGAACACCACACAGGGAAATATCGCCCGTCCGGCTCCGCCTGCATGAGTACGGAATTATTGTCGAGAGAGTAAAACAAATCCTTGTAGAAAGTATCGCTGAAACCGATCATGTCAAGCCCTCCGTAATTGGTGATGATTGCGTGTAGTTTATTATAGCATATTTTGCGGTATTTTACAATACTCTGTCCGATTTTTGCAGCCTTATCAGGCTGCGGATCTTTTATCGTAAACGAAGATCTCTCTGCCGTCCGTCACAAATACTATATCACCGTCCGTGTCTGTGCGGTGTATCTCCGCTCCTGAGGAACCGTACAGTTTCAGTATGTTCTCATGCGGGTGTCCGTAGTCATTCTCCGCTCCCGCGCAGAATACGGCGTGCGCGGGCTGCACGGCATTCACAAATAACCGTGTGCTTGACGTTCCGCTGCCGTGGTGCGGAACTTTTATCACATCTGCGGTAACATCGGCTCCGGCTGCGAGAATATCGTGTTCTGCGTCACTCTCGATGTCGCCGCAGAAAAGGAAGCTCACATCTCCGTATGTGTATTTCAGTACGTCCGAGAAGTTGTTCAGATCCTCGTATTCTCTCACCGGCGCAAGGATCTCAAGTGTTCCGACACCGCCGGTATCTATGTACATTCCCGGTCTTGCGTATGTCACCGGGATATTCTTTTCGGCGGTCACTTCCATAAGCTGCACGAACGAGCCTGTTGACGGAAGCAATATATCCGGTATCTCCGGCATGACTGCCTCCGACGCGCCGAATTTCCGCAGAACACGGTACATACAGCCCATGTGATCCGAGTGAGGGTGAGACATGATGACAGCGTCAAGCCGTGTGACCCCCGCGCTGCGCAGATATCGGGATACCCGCGGGAAAGCCTCCGCTTCTCCGCAGTCTATGAGGATATTCCGTTCTCCGGTGCAGATCAGCGCGCAGTCGCCCTGTCCCACATCTATGAAATGCACCGAGATCTCCCCTGCTTCCTGATATACCCGCGTCCGCAGACCGGAAATGCAGTAAAGATCGTCCCATGACGGCAGCTCGTCGTTGAATCCGAAATATGTATTTAAAGACAACGCGGCATAAAGCAGCAGGATAAGTCCTGCTGCCGCTGCCGCGATAATTTTACCTGTGACCTTTTTTCTTCGGGGCTGAGGGCTTGTGTCCGCGTCCCGCAGTATTGTTTCCGTTTCTGTGTGTTCCTCCGGCATTCGCCCTGCCACCTCCGCTGTTCGGCGCAGCCGGTATCAGGCAGTTCGCGCCGCTTCCGATAAGGTTTCGTCTGCCCGTGATCGTAAGCGCTTTCTCGACAAGTTCACGGTTCTCTTTTTTGTAATATTGCAGCAGCGCCCGCTGCAGCTTCTTTTCCTCGTACTTTCTCGGAACAAACACCGGTTCGAGGGTATAGGGGTCAAGCCCGGTATAGAACATTGCCGTGGATATGGTGCCGGGGGTAGGATAGAAGTCCTGCACCTGCTCCGGACGTATGTTGTGCTTTTTGAGGAATACAGCAAGATCAACCGCGTCGTTCAGCGTGCAGCCCGGGTGCGACGACATGAGATACGGGACAAGGTACTGCTCTTTTCCCATGCCCTTTGTTATGTCGTAGAACTTCTTCTCAAAGCGTTCGTACAGCTCGATATGCGGCTTCCCCATGTAGTCCAACACCTTGTTGCTGGCGTGTTCCGGGGCGACTTTCAGCTGACCGCTGATGTGGTTTGCGATAAGTTCCTTCATGAACTCGTCGTTTTTGTCCTCTATCAGATAGTCATAGCGTATGCCGGAGCGTATGAACACTTTCCTTACGTTCTTTATCTCCCTCATTCTGCGCAGTATGGAAAGATACTCGCTGTGATCGACTTTCATATTCGGGCAGGGCGTGGGCGCAAGGCATTTCTTTCCCCTGCACAGCCCGCTTTTCAGCTGCTTCTCGCAGGACGGGAACCGGAAGTCCGCAGTGGGTCCTCCCACATCGTGTATGTAGCCCTTGAAGCCCGGAGAGTTCGCAAGTTCTCTCGCTTCGTTCAGCACCGACTCCGCGCTTCTCGTCTGTACCCGCCGTCCCTGATGCAGCGCGATCGAGCAGAAGTTGCAGAAGCCGAAGCAGCCCCGGTTGTGAGTTATGGAGAACTCGACTTCCTTGATAGAAGGGACTCCGCCCTCCTTCTCGTACATCGGGTGGTATGCACGCATATACGGCAGTTCATAGGCGCGGTCGAACTCGGACTGGGTAAGACTTCGCTGAGGCGGGTTCTGTACCAGCATAACATCGCCGTGGCGCTGAACTATCGTGCGTCCGTAGATCTCGTCCTGCTCGTCGTACTGCTTGCGGCAGGCTTTGGCGTAGGCTTTCTTGTTGTCACGAACCAGCTCGAAGCTGTCGCACTGCACCGCGCCTATCGGCGTGTTCACAGGCTCGGTGAGGTAGCACGTCCCGCGGATATCGTGCATATCCCGCAGCTTGTCACCCGCCTTGAAGCGGTTCCATATCTCGGTGACGGTAAGCTCCCCCATGCCGTACATGAGCAGCTCCGCGCCGCTTGATACGAGTATCGACGGCATAACGCAGTCGTCCCAGTAGTCGTAATGCGCGAACCTGCGCAGTGAGGCTTCAAGCCCGCCTATGGCTATCTCGGTCTGCGGGAACAGCCTTTTCAGCGTCCGGCAGTACACGTTCACCGCGCGGTCGGGGCGCTTTCCGCCTTTGCCGCCTGCGCTGTAAGCGTCGTCATTGCGCTTTTTCAGTGCAACCGTGTAGTTGGACACCATGCTGTCGATGTTGCCGCCGGTTACCATGAAGCAGTATCTCGGCTCTCCAAGACGGGTAAAATCGCTGTCCGACACCGGCTGCGCTATCATTCCGACGGTACAGCCGAAGCTCTCCAGAAGTCTGGAGATTATTGCAATACCGAAAGAGGGGTGATCGACATACGCATCCCCCGTTATGCAGATAAAGTCGAACTGCTCGATACCGCGCTTCTTCATATCCTCGCGGGAAACAGGCAGGAACGGCATAGTATCACCTCACTTTTTAAGGTTAAGTCATGATATCTTTTCCAAAAAAATCCCTATTTGCATAGTGTTGGTTTAATGAGCTCTAAATCCTTTATTTGCGCTGGTTCTGTCTCTGAAACGCAGCAATTTTGGATTTTGAAAAACCAAATTCAGGATAATATCCACTTTTTCCAATCTGTCCGAT
>JAGAWN010000100.1 GCA_017941355.1 Ruminiclostridium sp.
ATACCGCTTTGTATGCGCGCGTCCTGCGCGCTTTTGGCGGCAATACCACGGCTTCCTGCCGTGACCGTCTACTGCGTCAAACCTCCTAACCGGGCGTGGTCTCCCCGGCAGCGGGGAGGTGTCGAGCTTGCGAGACAGAGGGGCTGACCGACAGACCAGCCCGCTTTCGTCGGCTTTCCTTGCATCCAACGCGGCTATCTCATTTTCTCTTTTCAAAGCGGTTTTTAGAGGTACCCTATTGACAATCATATAAAAATGATGTATAATAGCATTGTTTTTCAACAAGCATAGTCTTAAAATCTAATATATAGCCTTTCTTCAGCCGGTACGCCCGGCACACGGAATGCGGTGAAAGTCCGCGCGAGTCGGTCACTGTGAAGCTGATACGGAAATATCCGTACAGATAAGTCAGATACGTGGAAGAAGGCTGTGTTTCTGCCGGAACCGGAAATCACGTTTATAAGAGGGAAATATCGAAAAAAGCGATGATATGACCCTCTTTTAAAGCGTTGCCTTTTTTCGGAGGTGACGCAATTTTTATTATCAGGAGGAAGTTTTTATGAAAAAACTTACATCATCATCAGCACTTATACTTGCGCTGATACTCGCACTTTCTGCGTGCTCGGGCAACAATGCACCCGCAGCGGCAGCTCCGGAGACCACAGCGGCGGCGGATACGACAACAACTGCCGAATCTCAGCAGACGGAAGCCTCGCAGAAGGAAACCGATACCGCTTCTGAGACTGCTGACGTGTCATTGTCTGACGAATACGGCACGGTAGTCATCGAAAACGGCGACAGAACGGTGACATTCACATCTATGCCGCAAAAGGTTCTCTGCGCAAATCTGTACGCTGCGGAAAATATGGTTATGCTCGGACTTGAAGATCACATTGTCGGCAAGAACGTACATACCAATCCCGCAGAAGTACCGCTGCCGGAGCTTGCAGACAAGTTTGAGAACATTCCCGAGATCGAAAGATCGCTCGAAAACGCCGTAGCTCTCGGTACAGATCTTGTTATAGGTCAGATAAGCACATTCAAGGACACAGCATGGGGATCGTTTGAGCAGCTTGAATCCAACGGCATCAACTGCCTTACTATCACGGGCACTATCGTTCCTGATGAGACTGTCGAGCATATTTACATCGACATCGAAAATCTCGGAAAGATATTCAAGGTCGAGGACAAGGCTGCTGAAGTCATAGCGCAGATTAAAGCTGATATCGCGGCAACCGGAGAAAAGGTGAAAGGCATCGCTGATGATGACAAGCTTTCGGTATTCGTTCTGGACTCTTTTAACGGAAACGAGATATACACAACATCGAGCGGTCTGCAAAGCAATCTTATCGAGCTTGCAGGCGGAAAAAACGCTACGAAAGGTATGGCGGATTCCCGTTGGTTCAATACAAGTGTGGAGACACTTCTCGCTACAAATCCCGATGTTATCATTATCAACGACTACGGCAAGCAGACTGTGGAGGAAAAGCGTGCGTTCGCGTTTGACAACCCTGCACTTGCCGATGTTCCCGCGGTAAAGAACGACAGAGTTCTTGTTATCCCGCTCGTTGAAGTAATGCAGGATGTCAGAGCGGCAACAGCCTGCGAAAAGATTGCGAAGTTCCTCTATCCCGAATGCTTTGAATAATGAAAACCGGAACACACATACTGACAAACACGCTGCTGTTTTCAGTGCTCGCGGCAGCAGTGGCGGTTTCTGTGATCTTCACGATCAGTATAGGCTCGACCGAGATCCCCATATCCGACGTTTACGGCATCATCAAGGATCATATTTTCGGCGGTGACGCGGAACTTGAAGCCGGTATATGGGCAAAGCCGCAGTTTCAGATAATATGGAATATCCGTATGCCGAGAGTGCTTTTCGGAGCGCTCTGCGGCGCGGGACTTGCAATATGCGGCGCGGCTATGCAGGCTCTTGTGCTCAACCCTATTGCAGACCCGTATGTGCTCGGCGTTTCGTCGGGCGCGTCCGCGGGCGCAGCATGGGCTCTGCTTATGCCCTTGCCGTTCTTCGAGGGTCAGTATCAGACCACAATAGCCGCATTTGTCGGTGCGCTTTTCTCCGCGTTCGTTGTGTATTTCATGGCAAAACGGGCGGGCGGCGGAAAGCTCCAGCCGGTAACTTTGCTGCTGTCGGGTACTGCCGTGAATGCAGTAATGAGTGCGATAACGAGTTATCTGATATTCCGCGCAAAAAGCCCCGAAAGCATAGCCGCAGTATATAACTGGCAGATGGGAAGTCTTGCGGCGGCGCAGTGGAAAACGCTGCTGCTGCCCACCGTGGGAGTAACGCTCGGTATTGTGATCTTTACAGCTATGGGAAATCGCTTCAATATGATAATGATGGGCGATGACGACGCGGCGGCAATGGGACTTCATGTTCGTCCTTTCAGAGCGGTCATGTTCGGATTCTGTTCAATAGTCGTGGCTTCACTGGTCTCGGTAACGGGTATAATCGGGTTTGTGGGACTTGTCATTCCTCACATTGTGCGCCTTATTGCGAGGACGAGCAACAACAGGGTCATAATGCCCCTCTCGGCACTTCTCGGCAGCATTTATCTGATGTGGGCGGACGCTCTTGCACGAAGCGCTTTCGGCGCGGCAGAACTCCCGCTCGGAATAATCACTGCATTTGTCGGAGCGCCGTTCTTTATGTTCCTTATGATAAAAAACGGATACGGAGGGAGCCGCAAATGACGATAACATTTGAAAATATCCATGTTCGTCTCGGCGGCAAGGAGATACTCAAGGGTGTGAACCTTTCCACGATAAACGGAAAGATCACCGGTATAATCGGACCGAACGGCTGCGGAAAATCAACGCTCATAAAAACGATATTCGGTATCTGCAAGCGAACGCAGGGCGAAATATACACCGACGGGACGAATATCCGTGAGTATTCGCCAAGACAGCTTGCGTCCATGATCGGATATGTCGGTCAGGACAGCGCGGCGACCTTTGACTTTTCTGTTGAGGACATAATAGCTATGGGACTGTACGCGCGTCACGACAGAAAGGTCTCGCAGAAGGAAGCGGTACAAGCGGCGATGCGGGAGCTTGATATAACAGAGCTTGCGGGAAGGAGCATATTGTCTCTCTCGGGCGGTGAACGCAAAATGGTATATATTGCTCGTGCAGTCGTACAGGGAGCAGAAACGCTGATACTTGACGAGCCGACAAATCACCTCGACATAAAACATCAGCTGTTCCTGCTCGATCATCTGAAAAACAGCGGCCGTACAGTCCTTATAGTACTGCACGACCTTCGGCTCGCGTCACATTACTGTGACCACATTTATCTTATGAACAACGGAGAAAATCATGCGGACGGTGAACCTTCCGAGGCTCTTTCCGAGGAGAATGTCAGAAATATCTTCGGAATAAGCGGGTATGCGTTCACGGGCGCGAACGGTTCGCGTGACTTCTCAATGTTCGGAGATAGTATGGGACAAAATTAAAACTGATACTTGCAAAAGAAATCTAAGAAAAAATGAATTAAAAGGAGGATAATAACTATGAAAACAGCAGTAATTTACTGGAGCGGCACAGGCAATACCGAAGCTATGGCGAAGGCTGTCGCGGAAGGCGCAGGAACAGAGGCGATAAGCGTTTCCGATTTTTCCGGAAGCATATCCGATTACGGCGCACTTGCGTTCGGCTGCCCCGCAATGGGCGACGAACAGCTTGAAGAAGCTGAATTTGAGCCGTTTTTCACAGGCATTGAAAAAGAGCTTTCCGGCAAGAGAGTCGTACTGTTCGGTTCTTATGACTGGGGTACGGGCGACTGGATGCATGCATGGGAAGAACGCGTGAAAGGTGACGGCGCGGAGCTTGTCGGCGGCGAAGGCTACATCACAAATCTCGACGCGAACGATACCGAGCTCGGAGAGCTTCGTGAGCTTGGAAAAAAGCTTGCGGAATAATTTATAAATGCCCTGCATCATTAAAAATGTAGGGCATCGTTATCGAAAATATGAATTTCAGAAGAATTATCACGGCATTGTTCCTGTGCTGCATTCTCGGATCAATGCTCTGTATCAATGCTTTCGCAGATGATGAGGATTTCATACCGAGAACAACGGCTCCTGATCCCGACGATAGTATTTACAGCGCCAACTTTTTCGCAATCTACGTCACCCAAATGCCGAACTGCACGACATACGCATACGGACGTGCATGGGAGATACTCGGACACGAGCCTGAGCTTTGTCACGGCTCATCGGTGCATTGGTTCCCGAACGACGGCGTGAGCAGCAATCCGAATGACAGCTACGAGCGCGGTAACGAGCCACGGCTCGGAGCGATAGCCTGCTGGGATCTCGGTTCCTACGGTCATGTCGCGGTCGTTGAAAGCATAGACGGCGATACCGTCACTATCTCGGAATCCGACAGTGTTACACCGATATATTGGCGAACCCGAACGTGTGACATAAATGATATGGGCGGCGGATTTCAGGGGTATATCTATCTCCTCGAAAAGCACCCGGAGCTGGCTGTGACCGAGGTCACAACTGCCGCGGTCATGCCTGTCGGAACAGCTGCAATTACAACTATCACCGCGACGGCTGCGGCAACGACAGCCGGAACTGCTGCAATAACGACGACAGCGGCAACCGAAATATCCGTGGAACCGAAAGCAGAGCCTGAACGTATAGACCCTATGCCTGCAGTCCGTGTGATGTTTCTGATAATAATTGCAGCGGTGGTTGTCAGCAGAATCATACCGGCAATTAAAAAGCATTATTTGTCCCGCAGAAAGCGTTCAAAAGATAACGAATAAAACCTGCATTGGATATTTAATCTCTCCTCACGAACAAAATAACCCGTTAATATAGCCAAACAGGGAGAAATGTGGTATAATAAAAGTGCAAGGAAAAGAGCGAAAACAGAATAAAAAGCTTACCGTGATAAACGACGGAAAGGTCGTGATGTTCTCACCACCTTCTGTGATCGCCGAAAGCGGGGCTATAGATACTGCATTCGGTGTTTCTGCTCAATATAACGAAGCGTCGGGACAATACTTTTTGAACGGAGGAATGAGCGTTGAACGGAACATTTTACGGTGTGAGCGTAGGTCCCGGCGACCCGGAGCTGCTCACACTTAAAGCTGTGCGAATAATAAAGAGCTGCCCTGTAGTGGCAGCTCCCAGAACCAAAGGCGAAAATATGCTGGCGCTTTCAATTGCCGAGAAGGCGGTTGATATGGCAGGAAAGACGATAGTTCCGCTTGACTTCCCGATGAAGTACGATCGGATCGCACAGCACGAAAACCATTACAGAATTGCGGAACAACTTGCCGTTTATCTTGCAAACGGTCAGGATGTCGCAATGCTGAATATTGGCGATGTGTCGCTGTATTCGTCCTGTACATACATAGCTGCGGAGCTTGCCAAAATGGGATATGAAACGAAAATGTGCGCGGGCGTACCGAGTTTCTGTGCCGCTGCTGCGGAGCTGAATATCCAGCTTACGGAGGGCAGACAACCGCTTACAATAATACCCGCGCAATACGAAAACGCACGGGAAATGATCGATTGGGAAGGAACAAAGGTCATAATGAAAAGCGGCAGGAAGCTGTCGGAAATTAAGGTAATGCTGCCGGACAGTTGCACTGTATTTGCAGTCGAAAACTGCGGCTTACCTGACCAGAAATTGTACCGCAATATAGGTGAAATTACCGACTGCGGTTATCTTACGGTGGTGATAGTGAAATGATTATGGACAATAACACAATATTAACTGATCATATAGTATCAAAGCCCGTTATCCTTACGGTTAGTTTTGGAACGAGCTACATCGACAGTCTTAATGCTACGATCGGTGCTATCGAAGCAGCGATACAGAACGCGAATCCCGACATGGAAGTGCGGCGTGCGTTCACCAGTCGGATAATCATTAACAAACTCAAACAACGCGACAGACTGGAGATTGACAATGTTGAAAAGGCATTCAAGCGCCTTGAAGACGACGGAGTGAAAGAGATTATCGTTCAACCGACACACGTTATGAGTGGATTTGAATATGACGATCTTATGGAAGTCGTAAAGGCGCATACTGACAAGTTCGACAGCGTAAAAGTCGGCTTTCCGCTTCTAACAAGCGACGAGGATTATGCAAATGTCATAACTGCGATAACCGCCGCGACTTCCGAGTACATTGACGGTGAGACGGCTGTGGTATTCATGGGTCACGGCACCGAGCACTCTTCCAATGCTGCTTATGCAAAGCTCCAAAGCAAGATAAGAGATGCGGGTTTCTACGATTACTTCATCGGTACAGTCGAAGCGGAACCGTCCATTGATGACATCGTTATGGCGGTCAAGGCAGGCGGTTACAGGCGCGTAGTTCTCGAACCGCTTATGGTAGTTGCCGGTGATCATGCTAACAACGATATGGCAGGTGACGCAGATGATTCATGGAAGACTATCCTTACAAACGAGGGATTTGAAGTAATCCCTGTACTTCGCGGACTCGGCGAGATACATGCAATACGCGATATGTACGTCGATCATGTTAAGAACGCACATTCTTTCACTGCGGCAGAGATTGTCAATGCAGAAGCATCGTCAAAAAAGTAAGAAAAGTAAAAAGCATAGTCGTTATAACGACTCTGAATACTTTGTTTTATGATATTCTGAGCCATCAGAAGCGTCATACAGGTGAAGAAAAACGGTATCATCAACAGTGAGTAAGATGTAAATGCTGATGTTGATAATAACGCGGTCAGTCCGGTAATATCGGGCTGACCGCGTTTGTGTTAGCTGTTATTTATAACATTGTCGGGAAAAAGTGAGGCATTTAGCAAATCGGCAGGGGAGATGTCCAAAGCGTCAGCTATGTCAAAGAATGCTTCCATTGAAAAGCTGTTTGCCGCATTAGGCGCTTCAATTATGCTCAACAGCGAACGGCTTACTCCAGCCTTTTCTGCAAGCTGTTCCTGTGACATTCCGCGCAGCTTTCGCAGTGATGCTATTGCAATTCCCAATTGTATAAATTTATCACGATTCTTGAAAGCGACTTCCTTTCTCATGTCTGTTCCCCTGTCTGAATACTACTCTTATTATATATTGAATAAGAGAAATATTCAGCACCTCAAATAAAGCACCTGACTTACAAGTAAATCAAAAGTATAATAAAAAGAGATTATGTAATGCAAAGGCTTCTTTTCATGCTTTTGTAATACAAGATCCCTATATGTTATGCTTATGAGGTGATAGCTTGAATACATTTACAGTCAGCTTTTTCGGTCACAGACAAATAGACCGTCCCTTCGAAGCGGAGGAACGGCTTGAAAAAATTATTCGTGAGCTTATCAGAAGTAGGGAATATGTGGAGTTCCTTGTCGGAAGAAACGGTGAGTTCGATCAAATGGCGGCTTCGACAGTTCGCAGGGTAAAGAAAGCTGTTGATGACACTAACAGTGCGCTGGTGCTTGTGCTTCCGTATATGACAGCCGAGTATTCCAACAACAAAGCGAGCTTTGAGGACTACTATGATGAAATAGAAGTATTTGACAGTGGGCATTTTCGCTCGGCATTCGGGCAGCGTAACCGGTCAATGGTTGACCGTTCAGATCTTGTGATTTGCTGTATTGAGCGAGATGAGGGCGGGGCTTACGAGACTGTGAAGTATGCCCGAAAAAACAATAAGAAGATATTGAATGTCGCTTACAGAGCAGAGATGCAGGAGCGGCTTGACAGAGTCTTTGATAATAATAATGATGATAAGACGCAGAGCTGATATTTGCTATTTCTTCATATCCCTGACATACTCATCATACTCAACGTTCCCGTCAAGCGCCTTAGTCCGCATCTCGATAGCATAATCCGCCCATTTCTGAAACTCCGCCTGCGTCATCTTCTTTTTGAGGTAGCGGGCGTAGTGAGCCTTGTATGCCTTGTGGTACACGCTCCAGATCGGATCGGTCTTTAATTTGTCGTTGAATCTTTTGCGATGTCCGAGATCGCGGCAGCATTTATCGGGCTGACCCTTGACCGGGCGTTTGCAGTAATTTGAGTAAAAGCCGCGCTCCAGCACGAAGTACCGTCCGCACAGATCGCATTTTCGTGGCAGGTATCGGTTTTGCAGACCTTTGAACAATTCAATATACAGGAAGC